>DYRK01000054.1 GCA_020718785.1 Desulfatirhabdium butyrativorans
GGGAACCTCCCCGGCAAGTGCGTTCCCAAGCAGGGGCTTGGGAACGAGAAAAGCGGGTTTGAAACCCGCTTTACGTCAAAATGAGAATTGCTGCATTTTTTCAAATTCTCTTGACATCATTGTTATTTAATATTATTTTCAAAATTCATATTATTATTTCTGATGTCTGCAATCTGAATTTTTCACAGTATTCATTTTCTGATTCTCCGCGGAAATGACAGCCGAAAGTTTCCGATTATGCGGACAGTTCAGTCTGAACGGGTCCGGAGACCATAGAAATATTCTTTGATTTCCGAACCGGAAACAAATACGCGAAAGTGGCGGAATGGCAGACGCACCGGACTTAGGATCCGGCTCCGGAAAAGGAATGGGAGTTCAAATCTCCCCTTTCGCACCATCCTGCAATCTCAAAGCAGGGTCATGCCGGCGGCGTGACCTGCGGAACATTTTTTACCGAAAGAGAAAATTATGCAAGTGAATGTAGAGGATGTAAGCACTGTAAAAAAAATACTTCATATCGAAATCCCCGAGGAGCAGGTTTCCCGTGAAGTCGCCGAAGCCTATAAAAATCTTAAAAAGACGGCAAAAATAAAAGGCTTCAGACCCGGAAAAACCCCGCGCTCTGTCCTGGAAGGCTTATATGGAAAAAATGTAAGCGCGGAAGTCTCCGGCAAACTGATTCAGGAGTCCTTCGAAGATGCCATAAAGCAGACCGGACTCAGTTTTCTCGGAACCCCGGCTGTCAGTTCTCCGGAACTGAAAGAGAAAGAGCCTTTCAGGTATTCGGCTGAGATTGAAATCCCGCCGGTTGTCGGCGACGTTGATATCAGCGGGCTGAAGCTGAAGAAACGGCTTTACCGGGTAACGGAAACAGAAGTGGATCAGCAGATCGAAATGCTCCGGAAAAGCATGGGTCACAAAATTCCCATACGGGAAGACAGACCCGCGGAAAGAGGCGATTCCGTGGTCATAGATTTCGAGGGGTTCAAAGACGGCAAACCTTTTGCGGAAATTCAGAAAACAGAGAATTATGCTGTGAAGATCGGAGACGGTCAGGTGCTGAAGGAACTTGACGACTCTCTTGCCGGAATGAAAGCCGGCGAGACACGGGAAGCCCTTGTCCGTTTTCCCGGAACACACCCTAACGAAAATCTTGCAGATACCGAGGCAGCCTTCAGGATTACCCTCAAAGAAATCAGGGAAGATCTGCTTCCGGAGGTCAATGACGAATTTGCAAAAAGGTTCGGGAGATATCAGACTCTGGACGATCTGAAAAAAGATATCACAGAAAACCTCAGCCAGGGCTACGAAAAGCGGGTGGAGCAGGAATTGCAGGAGCAGATATTCGAAGCTCTCGGCGCGCGGCAGAACTTCGATATCCCGGATATTATGGTTGACTACGAACTGAAAGGCATCATGGATGATGCCGAAAGAACCTTTTCCTATCATAACACTTCTATGGAACAGCTCGGCATTACTCCGGAAAGTTTTTCGGAAAAATACCGCGGCACTGCTGTGAAACAGGTCAGACGCCATCTGATTCTGGGCAAAGTGATCGAACAGGAAAAACTGAGCCTGACCGAGGAAGAACTGGAAACGGAATTTGAAACCATGTCCCGGATATCGGGCAGACCTCCCGAGGAAGTAAAGAGCTATTATAAAGAAAATAATGAAAAGCTCGAATATTTCAAACATGCCCTGCTTGAAAAAAAGGCAATGCGTCTTATTATTGAACACAGCACCATAGAAGAAGCAGAACCCGAAATCCCTGATAAACCTGAAAAAACGGATGAGTCTGCATGATCTGCCGGATCGCGGGGATGAGGGATTCAGCCGGTTACTGCAAATTTTTCAGATATTTTGCTTAATTCAATAATTTCGGCAGGAAGGCAAAGGCGCACGCGGGATTTTCCTGCGTGCTTTGACAACCTCACTGAATTAAAAATTCAGTGTTTATATGCTGAAAGACAGCAATGCCTCTCAGCGGAAAGTTATCGGAGAGAATGCGGTGCCTTTAATACCCATGGTCATAGATCAGAGCAGCAGAGGGGAGCGCGCCTATGACATATATTCAAGACTCCTCAAAGACCGGATTATTTTTCTGGGAACCCCCCTTACAGATGAGATCGCCAATCTTCTGATTGCCCAGCTGCTTTTTCTTGAATCCGAAGACCCGGACAAGGATATCAATTTTTACATCAATTCTCCGGGAGGCGTTGTCACATCTGGACTGGCTGTATATGACACCATGCAGTACATCAAATCCAGTATTGCCACAGTGTGCATCGGTCAGGCTGCGAGCATGAGCGCGGTGCTTCTGTCCGCAGGGACAAAAGGCAAACGCTATGCTCTCCCGAATGCAAGAATTATGATTCACCAGCCCATGGGGGGATCTCACGGTCAGGCATCCGATATCGCTATTCAGGCAAAAGAAATCCTTCGCATGAAAGAGACCCTGAACCAAATCCTTGCGTATCATACGGGTAAAGATTTAAAGAAAATCCAGAAAGATACGGACCGCGATTTTTTCATGTCCGGCGAGGAGGCGGAAGAATACGGGATTGTTGACCATGTGATCGCCAACCGGGAGGATCTTGATCATTTAGATGAACTGAAAAAGAAACGCACGGGAGGCTACGATTGACATGACAAAAAAAAAGGGTGAAAACGAGAATCTCTTCTGCTCATTCTGCGGAAAAAACCAGAGAGAGGTCAGGAAACTGATTGCCGGTCCCTCGGTTTATATATGCGACGAATGTATCCAGCTGTGCAGCGAGATCATAGTGGAAGAGGGTGAGAAAGAGTCCGGAAGTTCGGATTCCATGCCTGTTCCCAAAGAAATCAAAGGGATACTCGACGATTACGTGATTGAGCAGGAGGAAGCCAAAAAAGTTCTCTCCGTGGCGGTTTACAATCACTATAAGCGGCTGGATACTCTCAGTTCCGGAGATGTGGAAATCCAGAAAAGCAATATTCTGCTGATCGGTCCCACCGGTTCCGGAAAAACACTGCTGGCTCAGACCCTTGCGCGGTTTCTGAATGTCCCGTTCACAATAGCCGATGCCACAAGCCTTACAGAAGCGGGCTATGTAGGGGAGGATGTGGAAAATATCATTCTTTCCCTGTTGCAGAATGCCGATTATGATCTGGAAAAAGCCAAACGCGGCATTGTGTATATTGATGAAATTGACAAAATCGCATCGAAATCCGACAACCCATCAATCACGCGCGATGTTTCCGGAGAAGGCGTTCAGCAGGCTCTGCTCAAAATTATCGAAGGAACCACTGCCAGCGTTCCCCCCAAAGGCGGCAGAAAACATCCCCAGCAGGATTTTATCCGCGTGGATACCTCCAATATTCTCTTTATCTGCGGCGGGACTTTTAACGGGCTGGATAAAACCATTCAGCGGCGTATCGGTTCCAAAGTCATCGGATTCGGCGCGAAGGTTGCCAAAGCAGAGGAAAGAGGCATTGGCGAAATCCTGAAAATGGTTCAGCCCGAGGACCTCATCAAATACGGCATGATTCCCGAATTTCTTGGGCGTCTGCCTGTGATTGCCACTCTTCATGAACTGAATGCGGCATCCCTGATACGCATTCTCACCGAACCTAAAAACGCGCTGATAAAGCAGTTCCAGAAACTCTTCGACATGGAAGGTGTGAATCTGCGGATCACAGACAGCGCGATGACCGCTATTGCAGATGAGGCACTGAAAAGGAAATCCGGGGCAAGAGGACTCAGGGCAATCATGGAAAGCGCAATGCTCGATATTATGTATGAAATCCCTTCCATGGGAAATGTCAAAGAATGTGTCATCAGCGAGGATGTCATTTTAAACAGAGAAGAGCCTATCCTCCTGTATGACCAGACCCTGAAAGCCAAAAAACAGGCGTAGCAAGTGAGAAATCAGAAGTGAGAAGTTAATTTTTCATTTTTCACTTCTCACTTTTCAATTCTCACTTCAGAACGGAGGATTATGATCAATCTGCCGAAAATTTTCAGACAGGACGGAACGGATTCATCCAGAGCCGCGCTTCCGCTTTTGCCGTTAAGAGATATTGTTGTATTTCCCCACATGGTTGCCCCTCTGTTTGTGGGGCGGGCAAAATCGGTGAACGCCCTTGCCACTGCCATGAACCATGACAAGCGGGTTTTTCTTGCCACCCAGAGAAAGGCAGGGATTGACAATCCGCGTGAAAAAGATATCAGCATGCTGGGAACTGTCGGGCATGTTCTCCAGCTTCTCCGGCTTCCTGACGGAACCGTCAAAGCTCTGATCGAAGGAAAAAGCAGGGGCCGTATTCTCCGCTTTATTTCAAACGAACATTTTTTTCAGGTGGAAACAGAACCGGTTGCCGAGCCTGCGGAAACAGGACCCGAAGAACTGGCATTATGCAGAATCATCAATGAGAATGTCGAAGAATATGCCAAGCTGAACAAAAATATCTCAAAAGACCTTGTGAACAGCATAGCTGCAATTTCCAGTCCTTCGCAACTGGCAGATACGGTCGCAGCCCATTTCGCATTCAAAATCGAGGACAAGCAGAAACTGCTGGAGACTCTTCCTCCGGATAAACGGCTCGCACTGCTTCTCCGTATGATCAAAACAGAAATCGAGGTCTTTCAGGTGGATCAGCGGATAAAGGGCCGTGTCAAAGACCAGATGGACAAAACCCAGAAAAATTATTATCTTAACGAACAGATGCGTGCCATCAAGAAAGAGATGGGCGCGGAAGAAGACCCGGGAACCGATCTGAGCGAGCTTGAAAAGCGCATCCGGCGGAAACGTATGTCCAAGGAAGCTGCTGCCAAAGTGCGGCAGGAATTCAAAAAGCTGAAACTGATGACGCCCATGTCCGCGGAAGCAACTGTGGTGCGTAACTATATCGAATGGATCATCAGCCTGCCCTGGTTTGAAAAAAACAAGGTCAGCTCGGACATTGACGAAGCGGAAAAAATATTGAACGAAGACCATTACGGTCTGGAAAAACCCAAAGAGCGCATCGTGGAATATCTGGCGGTACAGTCGCTGCTCAAAAAGGTGCGGGGTCCCATTCTCTGTCTGGTCGGTCCTCCGGGCGTGGGGAAAACATCGCTGGCAAAATCCATCGCAAGAGCCACGGGACGGAAATTTGTCCGCCTTTCTCTGGGCGGTGTGAGAGACGAGGCTGAAATCCGCGGACATCGGCGCACCTATATCGGCGCGATGCCGGGAAAAATCATCCAGTCCCTGAAAAAGGCAGGGGTGAACAATCCTGTTTTCTGTTTGGACGAAGTGGACAAAATGAGCATGGATTTCCGCGGCGATCCCTCTGCCGCGCTGCTGGAAGTGCTTGATCCGGAACAGAATTTCAGTTTCAACGATCATTATCTGGATATGGATTATGATCTGACGGACATTTTCTTTATCACCACCGCCAATACACTGCCGACCATACCGCTGCCTTTGCAGGACCGTATGGAAATCATCCGTCTTGCCGGTTATACGGAATATGAGAAATGCCGTATTGCCCGTGAGTTCCTTATCTCCAAACAACTGAAGATGAACGGACTCGAGGATAAGGACATCCGCTTTTCCAAGAACGCGGTTCTTAGCATTATTCAGAATTACACCCGTGAAGCAGGTGTAAGAAATCTTGAGCGTGAAATTGCTTCGGTGTGCCGGAAGATTGCCCGGGAAGTGGTCCGTAACAAAGAAGAGGACAAACCCTACAGCGTGACAGGCAAATCTGTGGGAAAATATCTGGGAGTCCCCATGTTCAGGCACGGTCAGATCGAAGAAAAAGATCAGATCGGAATTGTAACGGGTCTGGCATGGACACAGATGGGCGGCGAGCTTCTCTGCATCGAGACTTTGATTATGCCCGGAAAAGGGGACCTGATTATTACCGGCAAACTGGGTGATGTGATGAAGGAATCTGCTCAGGCTGCGGTCAGTTATGCACGTTCCCGCGCTGACCGTCTTCCCCTTGACAGGGAATTTTACAAGAAATACGATATTCATATCCATGTGCCTGAAGGAGCGATTCCCAAAGACGGACCTTCCGCGGGAATCACGATATGCACATCCATTGTGTCGGCTCTTACCAAAAAACCGGTACGCCGCGATATTGCCATGACCGGAGAAATCACGCTGCGCGGCAGGGTGCTTCCTATCGGCGGATTAAAAGAAAAAGTTCTTGCCGCGCATCGGGGCGGAATCACCACCGTGATTATTTCCAAAGAAAACAGCAAGGACTTAAAAGATATCCCGCCCAGCATATCAAAGCAGGTCCGGATTATTCTGGTGGAACATGTTGATGAAGTTCTGTCCCATGCGCTGATTCTGAACAGCGGGGAATCTCTGTTCAAAGAAAACGATATTCCCCTTGAAATCATTTCAAAAGAAGAAGCAAAGCGCGATATTGGACAGCCGCCGGCGTCTATCAATTAAGCGGGTCTCCGGAAAAAAAACAGGCAGATGTCAGATTACACTTGACATGGTTCTGAAAGGCTGTTATACAGAGATTTCTTTTTGACGGAGTCCCGGATGTAAGGGCGGGTAGCTCAGTTGGGAGAGCATCGGCCTTACAAGCCGAGGGTCGCAGGTTCAAACCCTGTCCCGCCTACCATGAGACTGCGGGCAGAAGATATTTTTTTTACATACCGATTTCGGGGGCGTGGTTCAGCTTTGGTTAGAACGCCGGCCTGTCAAGCCGGAGGTCGCGGGTTCAAGTCCCGTCGTCCCCGCCATTTTAAAAAAGGACAGAGACAGAAATGTCAATGTCCTTTTTTTGTTTATGCAGCCCCCTCCTTTTCCCGGAAAATCAGGCAATTTCAATCAATGGACCGGAGTTGCGCCCGGACTTTGTAAGATTCGGGACGCCGGCCGTTCTCCGCCTTTGCATCATAAGGAGCAAATGAAATATGATCTCTGAAAATAAGGATTTTTCTATGAGCATGGAAATGAATTTAAAAATTCCTGCAGAACAATATATTGCTGATAAAAAAGGCAATCCTACGGCAGTCATTATTCCGGTGGAAAATTTCCTTTCAATGCTTGAGGAGATTGAAGATTACCGGGAATTGAAAAATCTTTCACAGAACTCGTCTATACTTTTTAAACGAACAGGCATATCATAGCGAAAGCAATACAATGAAATCCGCAGAAATATTTGTCATTCCTTTCAAAACATATGAGCAGACGTTTGAATTTGTCAATCCATGCAAAAGTACGCCCGCAGCCCATCCCTTGTTTTGTTTAAGATCACAGATTCCGTAAGGAACAACTTTTCCTAATTCTTTATCCGGAAAATCGTGTCCTTTAACTTCCCGAGGCTGCTTCTTCGGACAATATATACTTAAACTTTTCTCGTTCCGGAGACAAAAACAGAGCAGAAAAGTCTGCAGGAATTGCCGTAATTGCTTACCTGTTTTTGCTCAGAGCCCGGAAAAATGATATTAAGCCGGGCAAGCCCCGGAGTATTTTTCAACTCCGAAATAATCTCAGAACGGAGGTGACAGAATTTCATTTCGGGCATTTAATGAATTCAGAGTTAAAAAAAATAAAAAATTCATGATGTCAGGGTAAAAAAAGTGTACTGCCTGTCGCTTTTGAGTAAATCATACTCACTCCTGATTCTTGAATCCGAGGGCGGCAAGCTTCTGCTTCGGGTCCTCGGATACGGACCGCGAATCGAGAGTAATCGGAAATGAAGTTATATCTGTTCCTTCGGCATTGAATTCTTCTATGAGACAACTCAGCACGGATATCAGCAGAGAAGGTTTGCCGGTATTTGCCCTGCCCTGTTTCGGGCAGAAAAGCAGGTGCAGAGGCAGAGCAGTACCGTTGACCGTCATGAGGATTCCGAGCAGATCGTTGCCTCTGACGATTTTTTTCCACCTGCCGCTGTACCGGTTGTATGTACCCGGCCATATATTTTCGGACACGGCAGAATGGGAAAAACTGAGTTTTTTCAAAAAACTCAGTTTTTAAAAATGCCGGAAAATTTTTGTCCCGGTACATATGAAAAAATGCTGATTTCCCTGACCCGCAACGACTATGAGTCGGATGTATGTTTCTTTTCACGGCAAAATCCGATCTGTTCACAAAGGGACAGATGAAATTTCCTCCCCCGGATTTCATTGCCGAAGTGATTTCGTCAAGCACTGAGAACACTGACCGGACAGACAAATTCATTGACTATGCGGCTCACGGCGTAGGAGAATACTGGATCATTGATCCGGTCGGAGAGACAATCAAGAAATATGTATTGAAAAGCGGCAGATATGAATTGTCCTTGAAAGTTCTGACAGGCATTATACACAGCGACGTGATTGCCGGTTTCGAGATTCCGGTGCGTGCTGTGTTTGATGAGGATGAGAATATCGCCGCGTTGCGGAAACTTTTATCTGTGTAAGGAAAAACACCATGGAACTTTTCACAAACAGTTTTTCACGGAACGGAAAATAAATCTTGAAGAGATAACAGGAATATGCTATCGGAATACGGATATGGAAGGGATGAGTTTAATTTTAACCCGAAACAAAAAAGGAGGTTTTTTTTAACATGGCAAAATGTATGAAAATTCTTGTGCTGTGTCTGGCAATCGGTCTGGCTGTTTCGCCCGGTGTTCAGGCTGCGGAAAAAGCGATTAAAATCGGTATCAATGCGCCTATCACCGGGGATATCCCCAAAGTTGGCGAAGGCACAAAATTTGCCGCACAGATGTGGCTCGAAGACATCAAAGCCGCGGGCGGTCTTGATGTCGGAGGAAAAAAATACCCTGTGGAACTGGTCATCGAGGATAATGAAGCCAAAGCAGAATCCGCGGTAAAAGCCATGACCAAAATGATCACCGAGGATGAGGTTATAGCCATTGTAGGACCTCAGGCATCCAAGCAGGCGATTCCGGGAGGCGAAGTCGCCAATAACTACAAGACGCCCATGATCAGCCCCTGGTCAACCAATCCCGATACTACCAAAAATCGTCCCTTTGTATTCCGGGGATGTTTTCTGGATCCTTTTCAGGGACCGGTACTTGCGAATTTCATCAAAGAAGAATTCAAGTTTACCAAAGCTGCCGTGCTGTATGACGTTGCCAGCGATTATCCCAAAGGGCTTGCCGAATACTTCAGACAGGCATGGGAAAAACTGAACGGGCCCGGGTCTGTGACCGCGTTTGAAAGCTTCACCACCAAAGACGCCGATTTCAGTTCACAACTGACCAAGATTATCCAGTCCGGCGCGGAAGTGCTGTTTACGCCCCAGTACTACAATGAAGTAGCACTGATCGTTCAGCAGGCGCATGAACTCGGATGGAAGAATCCCATTGTGGGCAGTGACAGTTGGGGATCCGCAGAGACGGTGAAACTCTGCGGCAAAGACTGCTACGGACTTTTCTTCAGCACTCACTACGCCGCAGCCGGTGCGACGGGCGCGACCAAAGAGTTTATTGACCGCTACAACAAAAAATACGGCTATGTGCCGGATGATGTGGCTGCGCTGACATGGGACTCGATACGCATTGTGCAACGGGCAATTCAGAATTGCGGAAAGCTCACAGGCGATATTAAAGCTGACCGCCAGTGTGTCCGCGATGCCATGGCAAAGATCAAAGAATTCGAGGGTATAACCGGCAAGATGACTTTCACCGAAGAGGGTGATCCCATCAAATGCGCTGTTATCGTAAAAATCAGCGACAAGGGCGAATACGAGTTTTATAAGTCTGTATGTCCTTAAACGGGGGTTCGAGGTGAGGGGTAAGAGGTCAGGGGGTAAGCCTCTGACCCCTTACCTCTGACCTCATACCTCGCCTCGTATCTCAACAGCGGAAAGATAAAGGAGCGGACCCGAATGACTTTTTTCTTTCAGAACGTGATCAACGCCCTTCAGTGGGGCAGTTTCTACGCCATGATCGCTCTGGGATATTCAATGGTTTACAGCATCCTGATGCTGTTCAATTTTGCACACGGCGATATCTTCATGGTAGGCGCGTATATCGGCGTAGGAGTGGCGACCGTTCTGGTAACGCTGACTTCGAGCGGAGCAATAGTATTGCCCGGATGGCTGATTCTGGTGCTGACCATTCTCATCTCCATGTTTCTCACCTCTTTTGTAGGCATGTTTGTCGAAAGAGTGGGTTATCGCCCTTTGCGTGATGCGCCACGGGCATCTGCTGCAATTACCGGTCTGATGATCGGGATTATTCTGGAAACCGGCAATCTGGCAATTATGGGAGCCACGCGAGTCAAATTTCCGCCGATTATCGAGTCTGTCACCTACAATATCGGCGGAGTATTTGTCACTAACAAGAAAATTATGATTGTAGTGATTTCCCTGATGTTCATGTTTGCCCTTCATCAGTTCGTGCAGAGGACCAAATGGGGAATGGCAATGCGGGCTATGTCTTTTGACTATGTGGCAGTCCCGCTGATGGGGGTTCCGATGAATACTATTGCAGCCATGACTTTTGCCATAGGATCGGCTTTAGCCTCGGTTGCCGGCATTCTCTTCGGCATTGCCTATCCGGTGCTGGACCCCTACATGGGCATTGTATTCGGCTGGAAAGCCTTTGTGGCAGCCATTCTGGGAGGCAGAGGCTCGATTCTGGGCGCGACATTGGCCGGATTTCTCCTCGGATTCATCGAAATATTTGTAGCAATGGTTTTCCCTTCTACTCTGCGCGATCTGATTGCCTACTCGATCATTTTGCTCATTCTGGTTTTCAGACCTCACGGCTTTTTCGGAGAACCCTACAGCGCGCAACTGAGACTTTAAGAAGTGAGAAATATGGAAATGAAAAATACTGATCTCCCGGAAGCCGGAAAACAAGATACTTTTCGGACATCGCTGGCACGAATTCCCCTGCTGGGCTGGCTTATCGGCGCGCTGGTCGCAGTGCTGCTCGAACATCTGACAGGACTCCGGCTTGCAGAAGCATTACTTCTGCCCAAAGTTCCTGTTCTGTTCGGACTTGTCACCATGCTCAAGACACCGTTGCTGATTCCCAGTTCTGTTTTTTATGTGCTGCTGATCTATATATTGCCGACTTTTATAGTTGCACGTCTGACGCGCCCCTTGACAAACAGACTTTCAGCCGGACTTTTCAATTTATCTCCGGCGGTATCCGCAGTCATTCATCTCGGAGTGTTTTATGCGGCACTGCATCTATGGTCCGAAATCAGCGACTACCGGGTGCTGACTGTCAAACTCACGCTGATTGCGATAATGCTCACGCTGAGTCTGAATCTTATCAACGGCTACATGGGAGAATTCTCCTGCTCGCACCCCGGATTCATGGCATTGGGAGCATATACGGCATCCGTATTTACGCTGTCTCTGTTCACCGACAGCAGAATGTTCGGGACTGCCGTATTTCAGGCCGGCTACGGACCATTTCTGTTTCCGGCGGCATTGATTCTCGGCGGATTTACGGCAGCCGCAGGCGCGCTGATTATTGCAATTCCGTCCTTCAGAACCCGTGGCGATTATCTGGCGATTATCTCTCTGGCGTTTATGTTTATCGTCAAGAGTATGATCGAGAACATGGAAGTCATCGGCGGACCTAGAGGATTGGGCGGTCAGCCTGATTATGCGAATCTGCCCGCAGTATTTGTCTGGACGGTTCTGTGTGTATGGATGATAAACAATTTCGTGCAGTCTGTTCTCGGAAAAGCCCTGAATGCCGTGCGGGATGATGAAACCGCAGCCGATGCCATGACTGTCAATACCCGGCAGACCAAGATGACGGCTTTTATGTTCGGAGCGTTCTGGGCAGGAATTGCCGGAGGTCTGTTTGCTCACGTTCTCCGCTATGTGAATCCTGCGACTTTCGGCATTCAGAATCTCGCAGAGGTTTTAGCAATGGTTTACTTCGGCGGACTGAACTCTGTCTATGGCTCTATTGTGGGAGCCGTAAGCATGAACCTTCTCGGCGAAGCCCTTCGTCCTCTGGAAATTTATAAATGGATCATCATTCCCTTGCTGCTCATTCTGGTGATGATTTTCCGTCCCGCAGGACTGATTGCATTTAAAGAATTCAATGTCAGAAATCTGATCAGACCGAGGGGGTAAGAGGTTCGGGGTGAGGGGTACGAGGTAAGAAAACCTCTCACCTCTCACCTCGTACCTCGTACCCATAGAGGAATATCAATGCCTTTGCTTGAAATCAAAAATATGACGCATCATTTCGGGGGTCTGCGGGCTGTCCATGACTACAATCTGGCAATTGAACCCGGACAGATCAGGGGACTGATCGGACCCAACGGAGCGGGCAAAACTACGGTTTTCAATCTGATCACCGGTATTTATAAGCCTGCTCAGGGACATGTTATTTTAGACGGGGAAAATATTGTAGGCTTTCAGCCTTATCGGATTGCTTCAAAGGGATTAGGCAGAACCTTTCAGAACCTTCGGCTGTGGCGGCACATGACTGTGCTTGAGCATGTGAAACTGGCGCAGTATTCGAAAATTACTTACGGACTGATCGGGGCATTTTTCGGAACTCCGAAACGCCGCAAAGAAGAAGCAGAAATCAAGGAAAAAGCATACAGTCTCCTCAAGATGATGGGGGTTGAGCATTTTGCAGACCAGATCGTGATCAATCTGCCTTACGGCGCGCAGCGGAGAGTAGAAATGGCACGGGCTTTGGCTACAGAACCCAAGATATTGTTTTTAGATGAGCCGACCGCAGGCATGAATCCTGAAGAACTTCGTCAGATGATCGGTATTATCCGTCAGGTCCGTGACACATTCGGGGTAGCGATATTCCTCATCGAACACCGGCTTCGGATGGTTATGGAGCTTTGCGAGCAAATACAGACATTAGTTTTCGGAGAAGTCATTGCCGAAGGCGTACCTGAAGACATCCGAAACAATCCCAAGGTGATCGAAGCCTATCTGGGCAAGGAGATAATCGTCTAATGCTGCTGTCAGTAGAAAATCTGCAAGTGTCTTACGGTAAAATCAAGGCTCTTCACGGCATCGGTTTTCAGATCGGTGACGGTGAGACTGTCTGCATCATCGGAGCCAACGGAGCAGGAAAAAGCACGGCATTGCGGGCTGTTTCCCGTATGATTCCTGCAGAACCGGGAAGTAAAATGACTTTCATGGGAAAAGATATGCTCAGATATTCCCCGGACAAGGTGGTGAGCGAACTCGGCATTTCTCATGTTCCTGAGGGAAGGCGTCTGTTCGGCAATCTGACAGTCATGGAAAATCTCAGACTTGCCACTTTCGCGAGAAAAGACCGCGATAAAATCGAAAAAGATATTACCCGAGTCTTTTCGATTTTTCCGAGACTCGAAGAGCGCAGGGAGCAGAAATCCGGAACCCTGAGCGGCGGCGAACAGCAGATGCTCGCTATCGGCAGGGCATTTATGAGCGGCAGAAGGCTTATGCTGTTAGATGAACCTTCTATGGGACTTGCACCGCTGCTTATGATGAATGTGTTTGATGCACTCAGAGAAATCAATCGGGAAGGCACAACGATTCTTCTCGTGGAGCAGAATGCACGGCTCGCGCTTCAGTTTGCTCAAAGAGGATATGTGCTGGAAAACGGCGTCCTTGTGCTGGAAGGTCCCTCAAAATCGCTGCTTGAAAATCCGGAGGTCAGGAATGCCTATCTCGGCGGATGATCCGGGCTTCTGTAAAACGACTTTGCAAGTCGTTTTGCCGATAAAACGATTTGCAAAATCGTTTTACAGATTATGCCGGTGGTAAGAATATGAAGAAAGGTTACAGAAATGAATGACAGCATGATCGTCGAAATCGAAGGAAAAAAGGTTGAACAGATAAGATACAAAGAGCTTTAATAGTTATTGACATTTATATTTAAATGTATTAAAAGGTATGTATGAAAGATACATACAGACCGAATGAGTTCGGGAAAATAATATCAAAATCAGTGAGTATACTTCAAAGATGGGATAGAGAAGGTACACAAGAAAGAATTTTACAGGACTGATGCGGATGGTGGAAACAGGTCGGATTTCGGTTATTGTGATTGCACACAGAGACAGACTTGTAAGATTCGGATTTGAAGAAATCTGCAAATATCACGGTACGGAAATTATTGTGATGAATCACGAATCTCTTTCTCCCGAAGCTGAGATGGTAAAGGATTTGCTCAGTATTATACATTGTTTTTCTTCAAGACTTTACGGGCTGGGAAAATATAAAAAAATATAAAGGAAATGCTTCATGCAGAGGACAGTCAGACGGACAAGCCTGCCGGTAAATAAACAGAAATGGAATGAATTAAACCGGTTGGCGGAGCAGTATGCGGAAGAAAAAAATATCCATGTCAGGGTATTTAATTCCGGCAGGTATTTTTCAGTGTGCAGGTCTGACCGTACCCGCAGGGATAATCTTGTTAAAACCGGATATGTCAGTCATTTGCAGGCAAGGATGTGGAAAACAGCGTTAAAGGACGGGTATGAAACGGTTGTAAAATATCATGCGGGGCAGGCGGTTTCACTGCGTCAGAAGGTCGGCAGAAAAGACTGGACGGATAATCAGAAACGGTATGCGTACTGGCTGTCTTATACATCATCCCGGATTGCCGGATTTCTGTCAGGCAACGCTCCTGTACCGGAACATTTCAGGACTGAATATCAGGAAAGGAAGCCTGTGATAAATTATCTCAGGCGGCATGCCCGGCAGGAAAACGGCAAAAAACCTTCTGTAAAATCCGCCCGGTCGGTATGCCTTGATTCCGATATGTACAGCGTATTTGTCCACAACGGAGTGCAGTATATCAGAATCATGGGACTGATTAAGGGTAAAAGAATTGTCATTCCTCTGACCGGCAGCACTCCGATAAAAGGAAACATCAGAATTGTCTTAGATAAAGACAGGCAGAGAATCGAAGTTCATTACACGGCAGAAATAAAGACAAAAAAACTGATGGGAAAGCCTTGCGCTCTGGATGCCGGAATTACAGAAGTATTCACAGATGAATCGGGAAACAGGTACGGCACTGAATTCGGCAAAGTAACCGGGAATGCTTCCGAAAGCCTGAAAGTCAAAGGTCGGCACAGAAACAGACTGCATCAGATATATAAAAAGAAAAAAAATAAGAATATTAAAAAGTTCAATCTCGGCAGAAAGAAACAGAAAACAGAGAAAAAAAAGCTCCGATCCGAATTTGCACGGCAGATAAACACAGCAACAAACAGTGTTGCAAGAAAGCGTAAACCCGCCGCTGTTATCACCGAGCGGCTTGACATACGCGGAAAAGCAAAAAGTAAAAAGATGTCCCGGCTTGTGAGCATGTGGACAAGAACGATTTTGAATGACCGTATGGAATTTAAGGCGTTGGCAGAAGGTTTCTGTCATAAGCAGGTCAATCCGGCTTATACTTCGCAAACATGCCCCTTTTGCGGTTATGTCCATAAGAATAACCGCAAAGGAGATATGTTTCAGTGTCTGAAGTGCGGACATGCGGATGTGAGCGACAGGATTGCCGCAATCAATCTTTTAGCAAGATACAATGACCCTGAAATAACTCTTTACACGCCGAAAGAGCAGGTGAAGTCAGTTCTTGACAGAAGATTCATCGCCGGTTGGAAAGCTGGAAACAGCGACTGTTCCGGGCAGGACTTTAACCCGGCTGCAAAGCCGGGTAAAGAGCGAAACTGCCGGAGACAATTAAATAAAAACTCCGGCCATGAACATATTCAGCTACATTTGAATATGTTTTAAGGAACAGACTACATCGTAACCGAGGCAAAAGCATGGCGGAATGTGAAACGGTACAGACTGAAACTTGCCGGGGTGCAGTCACAGAATTGAGCAAATCTCAGAAACCGCCTCAGTCTGAAGACTCCAGAATTGTTTCCAAAGGCTTTCCTGTAACACTTTCAATCCGTTGCTTTATCCTGATTGCATTTTTCATACGCATGGCAATACGCTCTCTGATTTCCGGATCATGGGCATGACGAGTTATTCTTTTTGCAAACCGCTCTGCTATTGAAACAATGCGCTCTCCCTGAACTAATTTGTCTGCCAGATACAGAATTTCACTTGCCTGAACTGCTTTGTCCTCATCAAGAGTTATATCGGTATGCGCGCCTACGATATCGGCAACCGCAGGAAAGCCCATTTCTTTCAGAATAACCTCGCCTGCATAAGCGTGGTCCGGCTGATTTCTTGCCAGATCATGCAGCAATGCCGCGGCAGCAATCAGTCCGAGGCTGATCGGATTTCCGGCACTGTTTAAGGCAGTTGCCAGCTTTCCGGCAACTGCTGCCACAGTCCGGCAGTGATCCTGTATCGGCTTTTCCACGGCAAATATGTCTGTCATCAGAGCCATGCACTCCCGAACCGTGGGGATATCATATTGCTTATACTTTTCGAGTAATTTCTGATAATCTGCCGGTGTATCCAGATCAGAGAGAATATTTTCGTCGGCAACAGCCGTGTTTCGGGCATAGAATTCATGCTGCGCCAGGAATGCCCGGAGTCCGCCTTCTCCCTGCCATTGCTGAATATTTCCTGCATACGCAGAAGAAATCAGCGGCGGATGTCCCCGCTTTCCCTCAAAAGTCGGATAGATGAGGCTGAATGTCCCGCTTTTTTTCCAGACCTGCATCAGTGTCCGTACAGTATGAGACCTTACCAGAGGAATATCCGCAGGCAAAATGAAAAAAGCTTCCCGATCCGGTTCTATGCTTTTTACTCCCGCTGCTGCCGACGAAAACATGCCCTGTTCATATCGCTCATTTATGACATAACGTATTCCGAGAGGATTCAGCACAGCCAGGACATCCTCGGCACGATATCCGGCTACGACCCGGATGTCTTCAACTCCGGCAGACTGAAAAAGCCGGATCACCCGTTCCAGAATCGTCATTTCGCCCAGCAGCATCAGGGGCTTGAACGCATTCATGCGGGAAGACAGTCCGGCAGCCAGAATAACAGCAGTGAATTTTGTCAATTGAAATGACTCCTCAATCCGAAGGTCCGTTCTCGTCAAACGGAATCACCTGTTCGGGATTCATACCCTTTCTTCTGTAGAAAAGCTCGCGCATAGTGGCTTTCCAGCGGTTCATTTTGACAAGAATATTGTCCAATGCCTCTTCAATATCTTTTTTCTTTACAGGCTTGAGCAGAAAATCGGTTGCCCCGGCTTCGAACGCGTTGATCAGATCATCTATTTTGTCAGACGCGGTAACGATGATGACCTGAATAATTCCGCGGGTTTTTCTGATTTCTCTCAAAAAAGTGATCCCGTCCATTCCCGGCATCCCTATATCCGAAATCACGATCAGAATATGCCGTCTGTTCAGGATTTCCAGTGCCTCTTCCGCGGAATGGGCTGATATCACATTCCATCCTTTCAGATGATTTTTGATGATGATGTGTGCCGTGGGTTCATCATCCACAAAAAGGATCGGAGTCTGAGGCTTTCGGGCTTCAGAATGCTCTGTTTTTGTATTCATTTTTATCCCCCGGTAA
>DYRK01000540.1 GCA_020718785.1 Desulfatirhabdium butyrativorans
CAAGGCTTGCTGAAAAAATACTTTTTTCTCGTTCCCAAGCCCCGGCTTGGGAACGAGGAAATAGCGAGGCGTATAAAACTGCAATAGAAAATAGTGGCTTTCATTCCTGCTTGACAATATCCTGTCTGTAATCTATAATTTCTTCAGATAATATACAGACCGTACAAAGGAGTCATTATGCCGATATATGAATTTTATTGTGATGATTGCAACACGGTTTTTAATTTTTTTTCCAGAACCGTAAATACCGAGAAAATTCCCTTATGCCCAAAATGCAGAACAAAGCCCTTGAACAGGCAGATTTCGCTGTTTTCAGTTACGGGAAAAGCAAAAGAAAGTGATGATCTCCCTTTTGATGAGGGCGATATGGATCGGGCTGCGGAGATATTCAGAAAAGAAGCAGGTAAAATAAACGAGGATGATCCCAGACAGGCTGCGAATCTGATGCGTAAAATTTCCGATATGACCGGGATGAAACTCGGAGACAGCATGTATGAAGCCATGAAACGGATGGAAAACGGACAATCGCCGGATGAAATCGAGGCAGATATGGGAGATATTCTGGAAAGTGATGATATGCCTTTGGTGCCGGGAAAAAAGGGTAAATCCGGAAAATCGAATCCGGCTGAAATTTTCAGAGATGAAACTCTTTATGATCTGTAAGAGCTTGATATTCGAATGAAAGGGAAAAGCATGGAAAAAGAAATATCGGAGCGCATGGAAATCATGCAGGGAGATATTACAAAACTGAAAACAGATGCGATTGTAAATGCTGCAAATTCTTCGCTTCTGGGCGGCGGCGGAGTTGACGGGGCAATTCATAGGGCAGCAGGCCCCGGGCTTTTGGCAGAATGCCGGACAGTCGGGGGATGTCCCGCTGGTGAGGCAAGAATCACCAAAGGCTACAATCTTCCCGCCAAATACGTGATTCACACGGTTGGTCCGGTTTACAGCGGGAAGCCTCGTGACAGTCAACTGCTGTCTTCCTGTTACCGGAACAGCCTTCAATTGGCTGCGGATCATAATGTAGTTTCCATAGCGTTTCCGGCTGTGAGCTGCGGGGTTTACGGATATCCGATAGAAAAAGCGTGCATAATCGCGGTGGACACTGTTGCCGAATTTCTGAAGAAAAATCAATCTGTCCGAAAGGTTGTCTTTGTCCTGTTTTCATCCGGGGATTACCAAATTTACAAGGAATATTTCGAGAAAATTCTGTAAAGGAAACAGCCGGTAAAACGCCCCTGCTTAAAAGAGACGCAAGTCGTTTTATGTCTGTGCCGGCAAAAGAGAAACGATTTGAAAAATCGTTTTGCCGTAAAACGCCCCTGCTTAAAACAGACGCAAGTCGTTTTATATAGGACAAATCTATTTTCTTTGTTTCCATCATTGACAAATCCGATTAAGATGACTAATTTGACAGTATAAATTATTTTACGTTTACAGAACAAATTACGGAATTGATATGGGAGAATATAATCATGGTTGAAATCACCCCCGCGGCAACGGAAAGAATTGCCGAATATTTCAGCGACAAGGCAGTCTCGCCGATTCGGATATTTTTAAACGAAGGCGGCTGAGGCGGTCCGTCAATGGCAATGGCTCTGGATGAGCCTAAAGACAGCGACAAGGTATATGATATTGGCGGCTTTAAATACATTGTGGATAGGGAATTCATGAAAAAAGCAGAGCCGATCAAAGTGGATTTTTTTATGGACATGGGCTTCAAAGTCAGTTCAGGCATTGATTTCGGACCTCAGCAGCAGTGCGGAGGGTGCGGATCGTCGAAATCCTGCTGCTGATAAATAAGATCGGTTTATCTGTGACACATAAAGGCAAGGCCCCGGATGGCTTGCCTTTTTTTGTTGACAAAATAATTATCCGAGGAGGAAGATACATGGGACTGATCGAATACGCGCTGAATGAAAGCGTGGCAATTGTCACCTTAAAAAGCGGCGAAAACCGCTTTAATCCTGATTTTCTGGACGCATTTATATCGGTAATGGATACGGTGGAAAAAGAAAGCGATGCCCGGACCCTTGTTGTGACATCCGCGCATGAAAAAATCTTTTCCAACGGCATTGATCTGGAGTGGCTGGTTCCGGTTATTAAAAGAGGAGATATCACGGCTGCAAAGCAGTTTTTTTATAAACTGAACGAAGTATATAAAAGAACCCTTGTTTCTCCCATGATTACGGTTGCGGCAATGAACGGACACGCGTTTGCAGGCGGCGCGCTCTGGTGCTGCGCGTTTGATTTCAGATTCATGCGCTCAGACAGGGGATTTTTCTGCCTGCCGGAAGTGGATTTGGGAATTCCCTTTCTGCCCGGCATGTTAGGTCTGATGAAAAAAGCGATTCCCATGTACAAACTGGAAGAACTGGCATTTCTCGGAAACCGCCTGACCGCGCAGGAATGCGAAGCCCATCATATTATCCGAAAAGCCTGTCCTATAGAAACGCTCATGGATGAAACCCTTGATTTTGCCAAAAGCCTTAACAAAAAAAGGGGAATTGTCCGGGAAATAAAGATGCGGATGCACAGAGAGATTGTCCATGCGCTGGATGTCGAAGACCAGCCATATATCGAATCGGGAAAATTTCATATCGGATGAAAGAAGTGAGAAATGAGAAGTGGGAAGTGAGAAATAAAATTCTCACTCCTCACTTCTCACTCAATAAAGGGGGCTTCCTTATGCAGATGAAAGCATTAGAAAAACAACGCTCTGAAATATATGGGAAATATCCTTTGAAACCCGCGGATTCGGAAGATGCCGAACCTTGTTCTCTTGACGGGATCAGAGTTTCCGAAGAAGAATATTGGGAAACATATTACGATTATGTCGGCGAGAACGATTTCAGTTACGAGTGGAATGACGGCGTATTAGAGGAAAAGCATAAGGGAGACCATTTAAGCTACCTGATGTTCGACTGGTTTTATCTGCTGCTGAAACAGTATCTTGAAGCCAATCCTCTTGCAAAAATTTTCGGAACCGACATGGGCTTCAGACTCGCGCTTCAGCATAAAACCACCATCCGCAAACCCGATCTGTCGCTGATATTGGACAGCAATCCGGTCAGGTTCGATCTTTCGGACCGTTCTTATAAAGGAATATTCGATATATGCTTCGAATTTCTTTCGGATTCAACGAAAAAATATGCGGAAAGAGATACGGTACATAAAAGATCGGAATATGCCGGCATCAGGGTGAAAGAATATTTTATTCTGGACAGGCTCGGCAAACAGACAGCTTTTTACAGGCTGAACCGCAAGGGCTTTTATTCGGGTATCCGTCCGATTGGCGGCATCATACGTTCCGCGGTGCTGCCGGGCTTTCAGTTCCGCAGAGACGATCTTTACACCCGTCCGCATTTCCGGGATATCATCGCGGACCCGGTTTATAATGCCTTTGTTTTAAAAGATTTTCAGGCAGAACGCAGCAGAGCGGAAAAAGCGGAGAAAAGTGCCGAAGCCGAGCGGAAAAAAGCCGAGGTTGAACGGAAAAAAGCTCAGAAATTAGCAGACAGGCTCAGATCGCTGGGTATTGATCCTGATGCAGAATAAGTCAGATTGAGAAGTGAGAACACAGGCGGATATGACGGATTTATATCTTCGCCCACACTACCGGACAAAAAATCATAATTTGCTGATTTTATTCACATAAAACGATTTACAAAATCGTTTTACTGTAAAACGGCTTTGCAAGCCGTTTTGTGTCTGTTTCAGCAGAACGGGCTGAAAACAATTGTCCGGTAGTATGATCTTCGCCCTACGAAACGCATGGGAGAGAAAGCATGGATAACATAATTTTATTGAATGAAATTAAGAAGTTACTTTCTGAAAGATTCGGAAGTGAAATTAGAAAGGTGATTCTCTACGGCTCTCGTGCCAAAGGAACTTACGGAAAAGACTCGGATTATGATATACTTGTCATCCTGAAAAATCCTCATGACTGGAGGATGCGGAAAGAGATTTCTTCTGCGTGTTACGACCTTGATTTGAAATACGATATCCTGACAGATATAAAAACAATTTCCGAAAATGATCTTGAC
>DYRK01000055.1:0-1932 GCA_020718785.1 Desulfatirhabdium butyrativorans
GCAAAAAGCCGAAGACTTATTGTGTGGATAGCGATCTTGACGGGAGGGGAGACCCGGAAACGGAGACCCGTTGTATCGGCTGTAATCCCCCTCACACTCCGGATGCTTATGTGGAAGACTGTAGCGACTGTAATGACTCCAATGCTTCTGTTTATCCCGGTGCAATCGAGAAATGCGATGGCAGAGATAATGATTGCGATACCATATCGGATGAACCGCTCTTTTACTATCTGGATAGTGACGGTGACGGATATGGTGATGAGAATGCTTCTCCCACACCAAACTGCTCCATTAGTGACTCTGACCAAAGCACGTATTCCCTGATTAATACAGATTGTAATGATGCTGACGCGTCAATTAATACTGACGCCGATGAAATCTGTGATGGAAAGGATAATGATTGCGACGGACAGACGGATGAGTGCTGTGTCATCTATTACAAAGATTCCGATCAAGACGGATATTCGGACGGCACATCCCAGACCTCATGCACGAGACCTGACGGATACAAACCGGCTTCGGAACTGACGGCAGTATCGGGCGACTGCAACGATAATGATCCAGATGTAAATCCGGGTAAAGTTGAAATCTGCAACGAGAAGGATGATAATTGCAACGGACAGACGAATGAAGGCTGCGCCACTACAACTACGACTAACCTTGCTCCTTCTACAACCGTTATTATTGCTTCAACTACGACCACAAATGTGACCACGACGACCACCATTCTGATCACATTTTATAAGGATGGTGACGGCGACGGATATGGCGATCCGAATAATATGACATCAGCTTCCCGACAGCCTGAAGATTATGTAACTGATAATTCGGACTGCAATGACTCGGATAAGTGGATAAATCCCAGCGCCGAAGAGCGTTGCAACGGTTTGGACGATAACTGTAACGGACAATATGAGGAGGGGCTGCCTAAGAACACCTATTATATGGATGCAGACGGTGACGGATACGGACACCATGATATCACAACGGTTCCCTATTGCACCGCGCCTGTCGGCTTTGTAGAAAATAACTCGGACTGCGATGATTCTGATCCGTCAATACATCCCGGTGCTAAAGAAATCTGCAATGACAAGGATGATAACTGTAATGGAGAAGCAGATGAGGAAATCATCAAGCTTGATTATTGCAAGGATGCTGATAAAGACGGATATGGTGACCCGAAAAATAAAGTATCGGCTTGCCAACAGCCTGATGGTTATCTGACCGGACAGTTCTGCAATGACTGCAATGACAATGACAAAGCAGTAAATCCCGGCGTCATTGAATGCGAAATGGGTTATAATGGCAAAGATGATGATTGTGACGGGGAGATTGATGAAGCGTTTGAGGTGTATTACCAAGATTCGGACAAAGACGGATATGGTAATCCGGAAGAGTTCAAGAAGTCTTGTACTCAGCCTGACGGCTTTGTGAAAGATGAGACAGACTGCGATGACACTGATCCGACCGTTCCATCTGCTGCCGAAACCTGCAACGGCAAAGATGATAATTGCGACGGACAGACGGACGAATGCTGTGTCACCTATTACAAAGATTCCGACAATGACGGATATTCGGAAGGCACTTCTGAGGTATCATGTGAAAAGCCTGACGGATACAAACCCGCTTCGGAACTTCTTGCAATATCGGGTGACTGCGACGATACCGATTCCCAAATAAATCCCATTTCTCTGAGTAATGTCATAGCCATTTTGAAGATATTGACAGGCATAGATGTAAAATGCTGGTCAGACGCAAACGGCGACGGAAAAGTCGGGTTGGATGATGTTATTTTCATCCTGCAAAAACTTGTAGGCTCGAAATAAGAGTACAGAATTTGAACCGCAGATTGACGCGGATTCTTCTGATTCCGCAGATTTTTATCAGTGAAATCCGTGACAATCTTCATCAATCAGCGGTTCAGACCCTTTA
>DYRK01000055.1:2032-3430 GCA_020718785.1 Desulfatirhabdium butyrativorans
TTCTGATTCCGCAGATTTTTTATCAGTGAAATCCGTGACAATCTTCATCAATCAGCGGTTCAGACCCTTTATCCGGAGATCAGCCGTGCGGGAATTTTCATAAACAGGCATTGAACCGCAGATTGACGCAGATTTTTCTGATTCCGCAGATTTTTATCAGCGGAAATCCTGACAATCCGTGTCAATCTGCGGTGGGAAAACAACCATGCGAAAATTTTCATCTTACGGTCCTGTTGACAAAGACCTGCATTTTTATGTGCCGAGAGAAGCCTTAATCCAAAAGGCTTACGCTCATCTGGTCGGGGAAAGCCCGGAAAAAGGCGGTCATTATGTCACAGTCTGGGCGCCCCGGCAACGCGGCAAAACTTGGGTCATGAACGAAGTCTTTTACCGCCTGATGAAAGACGAGCGGTTCCGCGTGCTGTCTCTGAGCGTGGAATATCTGAAAATGCAGAATGATACCCAGCGTATTGTTCAGTCCCTTGCGGAAAAAATCATAAAAGATTTGAAACTGAAAAATATTTCCGTAAGAACTCCGGATGAGTTTCATATATTGTTTTTGAAAGAGGTGATTGAAAGACCGCTCATCCTGATTATAGACGAATTCGATGCCCTGCCCGAAGAGGCGATCAGCGGACTATCCGGAATTTTCAGAAATATTTACAATATCCGGCAGAAAGACCCGAATCCCTCTGCGGAAAAAGAATATCTTCTTCACGGACTCGCGCTTATCGGCGTGCGTAGCGTGCTGGGCATCGAGAATGCCAAAGGTTCGCCCTTTAATGTGCAACGCAGTCTGCATATTCCGAATCTGACGCATAATGAAGTCGAAAGCATGTTCAGAGAATATGAACAGGAAAGCGGTCAGAAAGTGGAGCAGGATGTTATTGACCGGGTATTTTATGAAACACAGGGGCAGCCCGGGCTGGTCTCATGGTTCGGAGAACTGCTCACCGAGGGATATGAAGATTATCTGCCGGATAAAAGCCGGCCGCTTATGTCGGAAGATTTCGAAGATGTTTACGCAGCCGCTATTCAGATTCTTCCGAATAACAATATCCTGAATATCGTCAGCAAAGCAAAACAGGAGCCTTACAGAAGTTTTATTCTCGAATTGTTTAAAACAGGCGAAAAAATTCCTTTTAAATTCGATGATCCGAGAGTCAATTTTTTGTATATGAACGGCGTGATTGACCGGGAAGAGCATGAGAAAAAGTTTTTTATCAGATTTCCCTGTTCTTTTGTACAGAAACGCCTGTTCAATTATTTTTCATATCATTTGTTTCCGCATATCGGAACCATCTATGAACCGTTCGAAGATGTGGAAGATATCATTACAGAAACGACTTTGGATGTGAAAAAGCTCATGCGGCGTTACGAAAAATATCTGCAAAAGAA
>DYRK01000055.1:3530-14591 GCA_020718785.1 Desulfatirhabdium butyrativorans
TATCATCAGGCATTGGAACAGGCAGCGGTATATGCAGAACAACTGAAATCAGACAGAATTTATCTGATTGTATTTGTCGAATACATCAATGATGAATACCGGAGCCGCTATGAGAACGACTATCAGGATAAAAAAAGCTGCGTGACGGTTGTGCCGGTGTTTGTGGCGACAGGGAATTAGATATGCCAGCTAAAGATACTTATCATAATGCTGTCAAAATTGCTCTAGTCAAAGACGGGTGGACGATTACACATGATCCCTTGTATATCAAATATGGCGGTTTTGATTTTTTTGTGGATTTGAGAGCAGAGATGCTTTTGGAGGCTGTCAAGTATGATCGGAAAATAGCAGTTGAAATTAAAAGTTTCATCGGAGCCTCTTCGTTGAATGAATTTCATAAAGCAGTCGGGCAGTTTGTAAATTATCGCATCGTATTGGCTGTTGAACATCCTGATTGCACTTTATATATGGCCGTATCAGAATATGCGTTTGACAGTTTCTTTACAACTGGATTCGGGCAACTGGCAATCAAAGCCCATCAATTGAAACTGATTGTATTTGATGAAAAAGAGGAGGTAATCAAACAATGGATCGAATAAATGATTACCGCAGAATAATTAAAGAGCTTCTACAGGAATATGCCCAATATTCTCCGTTCGGAGGAGAGATAGACATGGAGACGATTTTCGATGAAGCTCAGAATCGCTACCAACTGACGGCTTTGGGATGGAAGGGTAAAAAACGTATTCACGGGAGTGTTATTCACATAGACATCAAAGGAAACAAGGTCTGGTTGCAGCATGACAGCACTGATGCTGAAATTGCCAATCAGTTGATTGAAAGGGGAATCCCTGCAAATGATATTGTGCTTGGATTTCAGCCTGAGCATTATCGCCAATACAGCGGATTTGCAGTTAAATGAAAGAAGTCTCTCATGGACAGAAAGAGAAAAAACAAGGCAGATGTTTATCTGGGAGACAGGAAGGCGGGAATTTTGGAGGGAACAGACAGCGGTTATTGCTTTACCTATCGCAAAGAATATCTTTCCCTGCCGGATGCGGAACCGGTAAGTCTGACTTTGCCGCTTACCGATAAGCCTTACATGAGTGAAAAGCTGTTCCCTTTTTTTATCGGGCTTCTTCCGGAAGGCTGGTTTTTAGACATCTGTTGCCGAACCCTGAAAATTGATCCGAAAAACAAGTTCGATCTTCTTGTAGCAACCTGCGGGGAGTGTATCGGCGCAGTAGCAGTAAGACCTGCGGATGATGAGAGTGAAAGCGTATGAAACATCGTTGCCTGTCCTGTCAGACTCTCGGAGCAGATTGTCAGCATGACTATCATGCGGAATGTGCGATAAAGCTCTTCGGAACGGAATTTCCACCGACTGTACAGTTCAGTACGCCGGATATTATAAGAGAAGCGCAGAAAATGGTCGGAAAAATATCTGTGTCCGGAGTTCAGCCCAAATTGTCTGTGGCTTATGACCGAAAAATTTTTCAGTTGATTGTCGTGGAAAAAGGAGGTGAATATATTTTAAAACCTCAGACAGAGCGATTTCCCATGCTTCCTGAAAATGAAAATCTCTGTATGCGTATAGCGTCACTCTGTGGTACAGATGTACCGGCGCACGGTCTCATTCCTTTGGCAGACAAGAGATTCGCATATTTGGTGAAACGCTTTGACAGAACAGACGAGGGATTCAAATTTCAGCAGGAAGATTTTCAGCAATTGCTTGAGATTGATGATAAATATGACGGTTCTTATGAGCGAATGGCAAATATCATCAGAAAGCACTCATGCAATCCTGCTTCTGATCTGTTCAAACTGTATGAGCGGGCAATCCTTTTTTTTGTACTCGGAAACGGCGATGCTCATCTGAAAAATTTCTCGCTGATCCGAAGTCGGTCCGCAGGATATAGGCTTTCGCCTGCTTATGATATCGTCAGTTCCCGATTAGTCTTGTCTGAGGAAAGAGAAGAAATGTGTCTGAGTATTCAGGGAAAGAGAAATCGGCTTTCCCGCAAGGATTTTATCCGGCTGGCTCAACATTTAGGACTGGCTGAGGAGCAATGCAATCATATTTCAGACCGCATGAAGGACTTTCAGCCGGAGATCGAAGGAATGATAAAGGACAGTTTTTTATCTGAGCAGTTAAAAAGCAGATTCCTTGAACTTTTCAAGGAGAGAATGAAACGAATGAACATCTGAACCGTAATTCCGGAGTGCAAAAATAGAGCGGAGTGCAACGGAGCGCTTTTTTGCACCCCACTGAATTTTTTGAAAATTACAGTGCAAAAAATCGCTGCGCTCTATTTTTGCACTCCGGATCACTGGATTCAGACCGTAAAACAAGGAGGAAATGAAAATGGAACCCAAAAGAAACAATTTGTTTAAGTGTTCGGCAATCATCGGTTTGTGTGTGATGGCTCTGCTCGTATCACCTGATTCGAGCCGGAGTGAGGAGACTTACAAATTTGAACGGATGTGGCCCACGCTTCAGCAGCCCTGGTATTTCGGCGATGTGCAGGGGGTTGCGGTGGACGATAAAGGTTATGTCTATGTTGCGGATATGTACAGCCACTGTATCCGCAAGTTCACCCCGGACGGTTATCTTGTAACCCGATGGGGAAGTTATGGGAAAGAAGAAGGGGAATTTGACAGTCCCAATCAGGTCGCAATTGACAATGTTCATGGCTGGCTTTATGTCGTTGAAAGGTATAACGAGCGAATCCAAAAGTTCACATTGGACGGAACATTTTTGAAGAAATGGGGAGATCAGAATCAAGATGAACAATTCAATCTTCCCAGAAGAATAGCGGTTGATAAGGATGGCTTTGTCTATGTATCAGATGCCCGCAACTATCAGATAAAAAAATTCAATTGGAACGGAGACGTTTTGCCCATCAACTGCGGTGTCAAGGAAAATGGAGGCGGCAAGTATGAAGGTGGTGAATTTCTCAGTCCCAGAGGAATTGCATTTGATAGCAAGGGTAATCTTTATGTCGCGGATTCTGAACTCAATTGCATTCAGAAGTTTACACCGGACGGACAGGATTTCAAGTTTGATTTCAAATGGTGCGGCAAGGAAAGCGGCGGTGAATTGAATGCCCCAGACGGCATTGCTATTGATAAGAATGATATTCTCTATGTTGCCAATGAAGGAAATGACTCCATTCAGAAATTCGATCTGAAGGGAGATACGGTACAGGCTGTAGGTCAGAAATGGGGAGAGCAAGGCGTCTCTGACAGAGACCGTCTGCAAGAGCGCATCAACAACTTGATTGAAAATTCTCTGGAAGCTATTCGAACTTACCGGATCAATCTTGAGGCATTGAATGATCTGCTCCGTTATCTCCCGGACAATGTCGAAGACGGGAAATTCAAAAATCCCAAAGATATTGCCGTCAGCAGCGACGGTACTGTCTATGTGGCGGATACAGGGAATCAGCGCATTCAGAAGTTCAATTCGAGCGGAACATTTCTCGGCAAATGGACGGGCATAGACAAAAAAGCCGGAAGATTTCAGTTGCCCTGCGATATCGCTGTGGATAAGCTGGATAAAAACGAGGTATATGTGGCAGATACCGGAAATCATCGTATCCAGAAATTCACAGCAGACGGAATACTTGACAAGCAATGGGCAAATAAGGGCATATTGGGAAATGAAGGGGACGGAGCCGGACAGTTTGAACTGCCTACGGGCATTGCCGTTGACAGCGCCGGGAATCTCTACGTTGCAGATGCCTTGAATGCCCGTATCCAGAAGTTTGACTCTGCTGGAAACCATTTAAAAACATGGGGAGAAAGCGCCATTAAAGGCGGCGCGTTGGATTTCGGAGCAGATAAGTTTGTTCTGCCTATAGGCATTACTGTCGGAAAAGATGCCGGCGGAAAAGAGTATGTCTATGTCTCGGATTTAGGAGGCAACCGGATTCATCAGTTTGACTTGGACGGAAAACGGGTAAACACATGGGGCGCTCAGGCGACTGTCAGAGCGGCTGTTGACCAATTCGGAAATATTTATTCGGCAAATCAGGACTGCAACTGTATCCAGAAGTTCGGTCCGGATGGAAAGCGTATTGAGAACTGGACTATCGAACTCTCTGACGACTCGGAAATTACCGGACCAGCGGTTGAATATGCAGGTTTGACTATTTCTAAAGAGAGTGACGGGGAATATTTGTATGTCACAACCAGCGAGTATGACTTCCGTATCTGGAAATTTCGTTTGGGAGTGACCGAGGCAGAATTTGTCACGCAGATCGGCGGACCGGGTCATGAGGTCGGACAGGTGATATTTCCCGCAGGACTCAGTGTGGATGAAAACGGGAAAATTTATGTTGCGGATACCGGGAATCACCGGGTTCAGGTATTTAAAAGAGGTCTGAATACAGACAGGGTTGCAAAAGCGATCATTGTTGCAGGTACAAGCCAACCTACTGCTCCGAATACGGCGCAAGTTGATCCGATCCTGAATCAGACCCGAATGCTCGCTAACCGTGCGTATCGAACACTGCTTTATCAGGGATTTGATAAGGAAAGCATCCGATACCTGCTTCCTAAGTTGAAGGATAACGAGGGGACAGATAATGCAAATGGTGGTAAAGAGGCAGATGATGTTGACGGCGAGGCCACTAACGAAAATTTGGAACATGCTATTCGGTACTGGGCAGGAGGTGCGGATGACGTAGTTTTGTATCTGGTTGACCATGGCGGAGATAAAACTTTCCGTATGAATGAAGGTCAAACCTTATCTGTTCATGATTTGAATGTTTGGCTGAACGAACTTCAGAACAACATCACCGGTACCTTGACTGTTGTCTATGATGCGTGCTATTCCGGAACTTTTCTGGATTCCCTGATTGCGCCGAGCGGTAATAAGCGGATTGTAATAACCAGCACTTCTCCCGGCGAACTAGCCGTGTTCTCCAGTGAAGGCGTAGTTTCTTTTTCTTTTTATTTCTGGGATCAAATATTCAAAGGAGCTAATGTCAAAGATGCCTTCGATATTGCCAGGTTAGCCACGGGATATAATCCCCAAAAGCAAAGTCCCACTCTGGATGATAATAATGACGGTATCTACGCGGATAAGGACGGCGGACTGTCCAAAATTACCTATATTGGCAACGCTGTGAAAAATTCGGAAGATACCCCTCCTGAAATAGAGAGTGTATCGCCGGACCAGACAATTACAGGAGTCAACTCCGTGGTTTTATTTGCCGAAGGAGTGAGGGATGAGAGTAGAAAAATTGAAAAAGTGTGGGCGGTCATTCGTCCGCCGGATTATATCTTATCCGGCGATCCTGTAGATAACCTTCCTTCTGTAGAGTTGAAGTCTGTCGGGAACAACCGTTATGAAGCAACCTACGACAAATTCGAGGTTGAAGACACATATCGGATTTCCATCTACGCCCAAGACAATGATGGAAATGTATCTATTCCGAAATTGACCGGAGTGACGGTTAAAAATTTGTTAAGGCGGAAAGCCGTCGTACTGATCGGTGGTTCACAGACAGACAAAATGTGGACCGCCGAACAGGATATTGCCCGACAGTCCTATATCGCCTTGTCTGATCAGGGATATTCGGATGAAGATATCTATTTTATGAGTCCTGCCAGTATATCCGGCATAAGCTATCCCAATCTGTTACTGCCCACGAGGGATAGTCTGAAGAATGCGCTTGATACCTGGATAGTATCCGATATTCAAGACTTGGTTTTGTATATCATCGGAAGCGGAGAGGAAGGGATATTTCATATCAACCCCGGAGAATCTATATCAGCCCGCGAAATAGATCAATTGTTAGATGAGTTACAGGAGCATGATCGAGTACGAGGGCAAGTCGTGCTGATTTATGATTCCTGTCATGCCGAAAGCTTTTTTTCTTCACTTGCGCCGCCTGATGGGAAGCAGCGAATACTGATTGCCAGTACCGGAAAAAGTCAGAAAGCTTATTTTTTGTCCCAGGGAAATCTCTCTTTTTCAAAACATTTCTGGAGCAGTATTCAAAGCGGTATATCGGTCTATAATTCCTTTGTAAACGCGAAAGGAATGCTTGATTATGTTTTTGATGATGGAAGACAGATTCCGCAGATAAATATTAACGGCGGGGATGGCAGCAACATAACGGCAAAATATTTTATCGGACGCGGAATCATGACGGCTGACGATAAGCCTTCAACCAGCGAAGTGTCGCCTAATCAGACGGTTGATAGCGGAACATCGGCAAAGATATGGGCAAAGGGATTGACGACAACACACAGTATTGCGAGGGTGTGGGCAGTCATTATCCCTCCGGACAGCAGCGTGTATGAGTCTGTCGAGTGTTGTATTACAGATGAAATGCCCGTCATAGAACTGCTTGATACCGATGCTGACGGCAAATATGAAGGTATTTACGACGGATTCAGTGATACTAAGGCAGGAGAATATCTTGTCAGTATTTATGCTCAGGATACATCGGGAAATATCTCTGAGCCGGTAACAACAAAAATCTGCTGGAAGGCTGATTGCTGGAACAAACCGAAAGACTCGGACGGCGACGGTGTACCGGATACAGAGGATATCTTCCCCAATGATCCGAATGAGCAGTACGATTCCGACCATGACGGCTTAGGCGACAATGAAGATCAGGATGACGACAATGACGGGATAGCGGATATATGGGAAGACTTCTACGACACGAACCCTCTTGTTGATGAGACGCCTCCGGGACCGGACGGCTGCAAACGGGTAGAGTATGCTACCGGAACCCATCTTCCCGGACGCCCGAATTCCTCCGATGACTGGGAACTGCAAAGCAGCTATAATATTTCAGGATATATTCGGACTTCCGAAGGAGAGGGAATTCCGGATGTCGTTATCGCCATAGAAGGAACTTCCGACAGTGTCAAAACAGGAGATAAGGGATATTACGAAGTTGAAGTTCCTGCCGAATGGGAAGGCAAACTGACTCCTGCTAAGGAAAATCATGTTTTTGTTCCTTCAGAATGGGCTTATGAGACGGTAAAACAAAACTTCTATGAACAGAAGTATCTGGCGGTTTCCCTGCCGGATGAGAGCGTTTATGCCGACTATCCGCCGACCATTCAATCGGTGAAAAGCGGGGAATGGGATGATCCGAATACTTGGAATCCGGGGCGGACGCCCGGGCAAAACGATATCGTTCGGATCAACGCCGGACATACCGTAGTATTCAATCCGTCCGATAGCCAAACTTCTGGATCGTCTTCCGGAACCGGCTCATCCGGCGGAGTTTATACCGGAGACAGGTGCAATTCCGAATCGCTGATGATGCTGAAAAAAGGAAACAGAATAAAAGGTCTGTGCAATTTCGGAACGCTGGAAAGTGAATTGGATAGAGACATAAACCTGTGGGCAAGCAATTTTATCTATAACGACGGAACGATTGTCGGAAGAAATGGTGCTGATGCTTCGGCTCCGTTGAATGACTCTGCTTCTCCGGGAAGAAATGTCGTACTGACAGCTGACAATGTTTTTTATAATTCTCCGGATGGAAAAATTTACGGCGGCAGGGGAGGAAACCATTTCGGCGAGCGTGCTATTGGAGGAAACGGCGGCAGCATCGAGGTTTATGCAGACCTGATTGTCAACAAAGGCAGCATCGGTCCCGATTGCAGCATAGATTCGGACGGAGGACATGGCGGGGATTCAAGCACGCCTGTCAGTCCCGATTCATGCAGTGATTCGTTCGGCGGCAACGGAGGAGATACGATTCTTTTGGGAAACAGCACGGCGATAAATATGCCCGAGGGGCGGATATCTTCGGGTGAAGGAGGTCTGGCCAGATATGGAGAATGTAACGGATATGCCGGAAAATCGGGAACTCTCGTTTTTACCGCGCCGACAGCAATTCAAAGTGGAACAGTGGAAAGCTGCGGTCCGGACGGTGTTATATCCTGTGACCCGGGTGAAACCTTTGCCGGGACCGGCTGTGATGCCCGCTGGAAAGCTAAAAAAGAAATCAATATCTTCGGCGGAAATGATTGGCGACTTGTTCTGCGGGATCTTTGTCCTGATACCATGTCTGCCCAAAAAATTACTCTTGCAGTGGGAGAGTGCAGCGTAGTGGATTTGCGGGGATTGAAAAAAGATGCCTTTTCCGCATCGGAACGGGTGGATATTTACGCGGATACTATCCTTCTGGATGACTGCGTGAACATCACTGATCTGATACCGAATGTTCAGCTTCATCCGTCGAAAATTTTTTATGATTTTCTTATGAATATACCGGTAAGACCGGTGAAAGGAACAGCAGATCAGTTTGTCTATATTCCTGTATTTATACTCAACAACAGTCCTGAGCATGATGTCTATGACATAAAAGTGAAAGATTCCGAGGGACACTTGCTGAATGTTATGGACAGCTACACTCACAGTGTTGATGTTGACGCCTTTAAGTACAAGATATTCTGCCTCAAAGTCCGTCTGCCTGATGATATGGGAGAGTCTGACAATCTCATGGTCGAGGCTACATCTAAAGGCAACCCCAACATTACCCGATATTCAAGAGTCGTCGTAATTTCCACAGCACCTCCTCCGGATGATGTGGACTCGGATGGAGACGGACTGACAGATGCCCAAGAAGCAGAGATGGGTACGAATACCGAATCCATGAAAGCGGATACGGATGGTGACGGCATAAAAGACGGTTGGGAATTTTATCACGGGCTGAATCCGCTTGATAAGAATGACGCATCGGATGATCCGGATAAAGACGGATTCACCAACCTTGAAGAATTCAATGCCGCGACCTATCCCGACGATTCCTGTTCCAGGCCGAACTCACGCCGTCCCATAGATACGGATAAGGACGGATTGCCGGATGCTGTGGAAATCAATTACGGAACCGGCATAAATGATCCGGATAGTGATAAAGACGGTATGGATGACGGATGGGAATTTTATCACGGACTGAATCCCTTTGATGCGAGCGATGCGTCTGAAGATACAGACGGAGACGGATTTTCCAACCTTGAGGAATTCAACGAAGGAACCGATCCGAATGACTCGGATTCCGTACCCGAATATCCCGAAGATTCGGATAGCAACGGACTGCCGGATGTTCTGGAAAAAATGTATGAAGATCATCCGGATAAGGCGGACAGCGACGGCAATGGCATCAATGACTTGCAGGAAGCTTATTCCGAAGCCTATCCGCAAGATTCGGACAGGGACGGTTTGCCGGATATTGTGGAAGTCATGTACGGAACCGATAAAAACAATGCGGATAGCGACTCCGACGGCATGAATGAAGGCTGGGAAGTATATAATGAACTGAATCCGCTGGATAAGAAAGACGCATCTGAAGACCCGGATGAAGATAGTTTTAGCAACCTTGAGGAATACAAAGGCAGAAGCTGTCCTGATGATCCCGATTCCGTGCCGGATTCCTATCGTCCCAAAGATTCGGACGGAGATGATTTGCCGGATGTTGTGGAAGCAATATACGGGACAGGTCCGAAAAAAGCGGACAGTGACGGCGACGGCATGAATGACGGCTGGGAAGTTTATCACAAGCTGCTGAACCCGCCGGATAACGGAGCTGATGATGACCGGGACGAAGACGGATTCAGCAATCGTGATGAATTCTATTCCGGAACCGATCCCGATGACCCGAATGCCACTCCGGATAATCCCTCTCATGGAGAATATCCTAAAGATACGGATAAAGACGGACTTCCGGATGTTGTGGAAGAAAGATATGGAACAGATAAGGATAAGCCGGATAGTGACAGCGACGGTATGACAGACGGCTGGGAAGTCTATAATAACTTTCATCCGCTGACAAAGGATTCAGCCGATGACCCGGACGGAGACGAATATTCCAACCTTGAGGAATTCAAGGCGGGAAGTGATCCGAAGGATTCGAAATCTGTGCCTGAGCAATATTTGAAAGACACAGATGACGATGGTTTGACGGATATGGCAGAAACAGAAATATGTAAAACCGATCCGGAAAATGCAGACAGTGACGGCGATGAAATGACAGACGGCTGGGAAGTTTATAATGAACTGGATCCGCTTGCCGATGACGCGGACAATGACCCGGATGAAGATAGTCTTACTAATTTTGACGAATTTAACGCCGGTACTCTTCCGCATTGTCTGACCTTTGAAAAAGGCGAGTTCATTGTCGGAGATGACGGCATCGTTGAATTTGACTGGCTGCTTGACGGCGGCGCGTATTATAAAGGAGAATTCGGCATATTCAGCCTTCAGGGAATGAATTCCATTACCGACAAAGATGAGTTTAGAAGAGAAGCCATTCGCCGAGCCATGTCAAATCTGAAATCAGACGGGACGGTTGCATTCCCGGATTACACGGTCAGAGAAGGCTATATCGTACTCCAAGATTACAAAGAAGGCGCAAGATTCAGCAATCTTTTGCCGTATGGAAATGGAACTAAGGCGGCAAATGACAATTACGGTCCGTATAAAGGTACCAAGCGGATCCGTATGATTCCGAGAGATCGTATCGCGACTATTCTGATTCCCAATGTCCCGTTTGATCAGATGACTGAACCGCCGAACGGGGTGGTCAAGGGCGTGTCACACTGTATGGATTTGTCTCCGAATTGTCTGACAGGCGACAGAAACAAAAGCCCTCTGTTCTCTTTAGCCGTACAGAATTGGGATTACGACAAACCGGAATACGGAATGCACGTCGGACAGATGGCGGATATCACCGGAATGGGAAAAGGCTTTGTATATGAAGACATTGACCTGTTTGATCCTGAGTGCGACCGCGACTACAACGACTTTATCGTTAAGATTGAAGGTGTGACCGTAGATGCGCCTTCGCTTGATTCGGTAGTAAAACTGTCCAAACGCAGCAGGCAGAAACGCGACGGCGATGCCTGGTTTGACTGGAGAGAAACAGAACTGGGCAGGCAGATCATCGAGCATATCAATGCCTCTTCTGCACAAAGCGGCAACCGGATATCGGCAGATTTTTACGGTGCTTCGGATCTGTTCATATATGATGCCGAAGGCAAAATGATCGGCAAAGAAGGCGGATATATTCCCGGAGCCGAACT
>DYRK01000055.1:14691-17441 GCA_020718785.1 Desulfatirhabdium butyrativorans
TTGATGATGATGACATCGGGAGGGTGGCTCGACTGTGGAAGACTTGTGCCAGCGATCAGAGATATGACGCTTTCTATGATTTGGATGACGACGGCTGCATCACTGTTTTGGATATTATGAAGGTGGCCGGGGACCCTGATTAAAGGATTAAAAGATTTTCCTGATTTCTGTTCAAATTTATCCGGGAAATCTGCAGTTCTGCATGGTGGGCTGAGCAAAGCCCACCATGCAATTCTACATCAGGGTAGGAATTACTGTGCGGAGGAAACGGCGGTTTTCCTCGTCTATTCTTCTGAGTCCTTCTATCAGAAGCCCCATAAACTCTCCCATTTCAGGGGCGTTCATCTCTTCGTGCGACAAGCCCGGAACGTAGTTGAACCGCCCTTCTTTTTGTTTCAGCAGTTCGAAAAACGCTTCTTCGCCTTCTGTGTTCTTATATACTGCTTTGATAAGTCGCCCCTCTCTGAAAGACAGGGAAGCATAAGTCTCACGGGGAAGTTTCAGGGTCAGCACCCCGGTTTTCTGACCGATACTAAGGGTCTGAAACAGATCAGGGGGAGGCATTTCAGTAAGTCTCCCTGTGATGCCGGATGAGAATTCCTCGATTCTTGCCCGATTGATTTCAGCCATGCGCTGAACCATCAGCCGGATAAGATTCATGTGAAGGGTCTGAAATTTACTTAAGAATTTTCTGAAATGATCGCTGCTGATACGCAGCGCGGCAGTCTGCTCCGAGGCTTTGAGGGTAGTTCCCACGCGTCCGCCGGTAATCAGACTCATCTCGCCGAAAATTTCTCCTTTTCCTATAGAGGCAATACGGATATAATCATCATTTAATACGTCAATCCTGCCGGAAATAATAATGTATAAATTGTTGCCGAAATCCCCTTTTCTCAGGACAAAATCTCCTTTCTCAAACCGGTCCAATTTCAAATGCAAAATAATCTCTCGGATATTTTCCTCGCTCATCCTCTCAAAAATCGAAAACCGGCGCAGCAGATTCAGCAAGGCATCCTTATAATTCTCATATCTCTTTACCAATATGTTTTTATATCCGAATCGGATATGACCCGTGCAGCCGCTGCACTTGAACAGGGTCTTTTCATCGCTGTGTTCTTTCTTGTGAAGAATCAGTTTTATGACATCTTTGACTAATATCAGACAGGGCGGTTTATCAGGGGGAGGTAAAAATTTTTTGCCGGATAACTGGAATTCATCGCCGGATTTGTAAAGAGGACACTGATGCTCTTCGGCAATTTTAAAGCGCGGGAAATCTTCGGAATCCTCACTCGGATAGATTCTGAAGGTATGCCTGCATTTTGAACAGCATACCTTCGAACCTTCCGGTTTGATGAGGCTGTCAGCGATGTTAAAAGCTGTCTGGCATTTTTCGCACCTTACATCCATGACTCTCTCGCTGTAGGGACACACCGGCGGCGTGTCCCTACGGAAATATAAGCGTGTCCCTACGAAATATCAGACATTGAAACGGAAGTTGAGAATATCTCCGTCCCGGACTTCGTAAGTTTTGCCTTCGAGCCTTACGATTCCTCTTTTTTTGGCTTCCGAATAAGAGCCTGCATCCATGAGATCATTGTAGGAAAGAACTTCTGCCCGGATAAAGCCTTTTTTGATATCCGAATGAATCACTTCAGCGGCGTCAAGTGCCGCAGTTCCTTTTTTTATAGTCCAGGCTCTGACCTCATCTTCTCCCACGGTAAAAAAAGATATTAATCCCATAAGGTTGTACGATTGTTTGATAACTCTGTCTGTGGCAGAAGCAGTGATATGAAATTCCGACAGAAAATCGTAGGCTTCTTCGGCAGACATCTGCGCGAGTTCCTGTTCTAATTTTGCGCGTATGACCATACTGTTTTCTTCAAAAGAAGTTCCGCCGGCATCCGGCAGTTCCTCGTTGTCATCTTCATTATTGAACAGCGCCAGCACAGGTTTGCCGGACACAAAGGCATATCCTCTCAAAATCGGCGCGGATGCAAGATCGGGAAATTTTCTCAAAGGGATTTCTTTTTCAAGATTTTTCAGACATTGCGTCAGAAGGGAAAAATCTTCGGGATCAAAGGCTCTTCCGCGTTTTTTATCCATTTCCAGACGTTCAAGGCGTTTTTCCACTACTACCAGATCCGCAAGAACCAGTTCCTGATCCAGTTCAAAAAAATTTTTATACGGTGCGGGCGGCTCAAGACCGTATCCCCCGAAATTCCGGACTACGTGAATCAGGGCATCGCAGTCTCTTATCGCAGTCCAGGGATTACGGTCTTTTTTGTCTTTATCCTGAGCAGCCGGCAGAAAATATTCCACCTGAGTGTAAATGGTTTTTTTCGGTTTATACATCTCACTCAGCACATTCACCCGTGAATCCGGAACCTGTATGGTTCCGATACGGTTTTCCCCTTTATGTCCGCGGTCCGAAATATTTCGGGTCAGGGCTTCAAATACTGTTGTTCTTCCGGAACCTGTCTGTCCCGTGATTCCGAGTTTCATTTTCAACAACCTCCTGTTTTGTGTCCCGCGGGATTGCGGGAGTATTCAAACGATTTGAAAAATGCTCGCTTGGGATTGACAAATCCCAAGCATTTCCGGCGGATTTGTCAATCCGCCGGGAGCGGTCGGGGCATTTCCGATCTGCTGATTTTTAACGAATATACCGCCGGCTCGCGGAAGAAGGCAAATAAAAAAATATCCTGTGAATTATCCACGTTGACTTTGCTTTACCATATTTGCAGAATAAA
>DYRK01000541.1 GCA_020718785.1 Desulfatirhabdium butyrativorans
TTCGGAATGAATGGACGGAACCAATTGCTTATGCTTGAGTTGCAGAAGCACTTTGCTCAAAGCCGCAATTCCGGCAGCCGATTCAGCATGTCCGATATTGGATTTCACGGAACCGATAGCACAGTATTGTTTCTTCTGTCTGTGATTTCCGAAAGCTTTTACTAATCCTGTAATTTCAATAGGATCGCCCAGCGAAGTTCCGGTGCCGTGCGCTTCGAGATAACTGATAGTTGCTGGATCAGTATCTGTTTTTCTGAGCGCATCGCTGATGACCGCAGCCTGAGCATTGGGGTTGGGAACCGTATAGCCGTTTGTCTTTCCGCCGTGATTGATCGCGCTCCCTCTGATGACCGCATAAATATGATCGCCGGCAGCCACAGCAGCCGAAAGCGGTTTCAGCAAGACTGCGCCTACGCCTTCGGCAGGCACGTAGCCGTCTCCGCCTCGTCCGAAACTCCGGCAGCGTCCCTCGCTCGAAGCAAATCTTCCCTGACTCAGTTGAAAATACTTCTGAGGATGGATAGAGACATTCACTCCACCGGCAATCGCCATTTCACTTTCGCCGAGACGGATGCTCTGACAAGCCAGATGAATGGCAGTTAGCGAAGAAGAACACATGCTGTCCAAAGCCATGCTCGGTCCCGTGAAGTTGAAAAAGTAAGATATTCGGTTGGCTACCGAAGCATAAGAAGAACCCGGAAGTCTCGGATATCCCATGAACAATGCCTCGGGCCCGAATAACTGATATTCTCCCCACATGATGCCGGCAAACACGCCTACCCGATGTCCCCAGAGATCGCTTTTCCTGTAACCGCCGTCTTCGAGCGTATGCCAGACCGTTTCTAAAAAAAGCCGTTCCTGCGGGTCTGTCAGTTCCGCCTCTCTCGGAGTCATGTTGAAAAACCGGGCATCGAATTTATCGCTATCTTCAATAAATCCGCCCCATTTGGAATAAATCCTGCCTTCTTTTTTATCCGGATCATAGAACAGGCGATAATCCCATCTCTCCTTAGGAATCTCGGTAATGCAGTCTTTTCCTGCTTTGAGATTTTCCCAAAATTCGCCCAGATTCCGGGCCATCGGATAGCGACCGCTGATGCCGACAATGGCGATAAGGGGTTCGGGGTTCGGGGTTCGGGGTGCAGGGTGTAGGGGCATGCCGGCGGCGTGCCTACTGTCCCGAACCTCAGTCACCTTACTCCGAACCTCTTTAGCCGAATTTCCGAATTGTCTGAGCAGCGTTTCCCGATGATGAGAGATAAAATAATCCGTCAATTCTCCGAGGGTCTGATATTCGAAAAACAAAGTTCCGGAAAGTTCTCCGAACTGTTTTTCCAATTCACGCGTCAGTGCGACAATAATCAGCGAATCTATCCCGTATTTTTCAAAAGGAGCGTTTGCGCTGAACCGGGATGCTGGTATCTTGAGTTTTTCGGATAAAAGCTGTTTCAGAAACCGCTCGGTTTTGTCTTTCAGTTCTTCAGATGATGAATCCGGAGTGCAAAAATCAAGCAAAGCGGTTTTTTGCAATTCAGACGGTTCCAGAGTTCCGGAATTAAGCGAAGCGGTTTTTTGCTCCGGCTTGATTCTGAACGAATTATCCATTACATTTTTTATTTTCTCCTGGTTTCCGCAAGTTACAATGACTCTGGTATAATCCGTGTTCAGCAGGGTTTCAAAGGCACTGATACCGTTTTCTGTGCTTAACGCTTCCAGACCCGCATTGTTTTTCAGCCACGCTGCCGTGTCATTATCAAGACGCATTCCGCCGTCCTTCCACAGGGGCCAGTTCAGGGAAAGTGTTTTGCCGGAACGCTCCCCACGAGATCGGCGTTTTTCGCGTATCTCGGCAAAATAATCCATAAAACTGTTGCTATATGCGTAATCACACTGGCCCGCATTCCCAAGAACGGACGATAGAGAAGAAAACATCACAAAGAAATCCAGCGGTTCATCTTTCAAAGTCTCATCCAGATATTCCGTGCCGAATATTTTGGGACCCAGCACCCGCGAGATGTCTTCAAGATTTTTCTTGAATATATACGCGTCGCGTATCTCACCAGCGGCATGGATAATGCCGTTAATTGTCTTGAACCGCGATTTTGCCTGAGCAATGAGGTTTCTCACATCTGCCTGTAGTGACATATCTGCCCGGACAAAAAATACTTCGGCTCCTAATTCGGTCAGTCTTGATACCGCATCATGCGGGGGATCGGAACGCCCGCTCAGAATTAGTTTTGCCTTCCATTTTCGGGCAAGATATTCGGCAAAAATCAGCCCCAGTTTGCCTGTCCCTCCGGTCAGCAGATAAACGCCGTTTTTTCTGAGCAAAGACGGACTTCGTGCCGGAATTTCCGCTTCTTTTACCTGCTTTACCCATCGCCGGCTATTTTTATAGCGAATTTCCGTACGGTCGGCGATCTGCATCTCCGTGACGAGGATATCGGAGAGCGAGGAAAAATCGGACAGAGCTATCGTTCTGCCGACCAATTTCGGATGTTCCTGTCGGAGTGTTTTCAGATATGCGCCTATTGCCGCATATTCGGGCAAAATCTCATCGGACCGTTCCGGGAATGCACACAGAATATGAATCCGTTCTGTCGGCTTCTGTTCTATCAGGGCTTTGCCAAGAAGGAAAAGCGGATAGAAACACTTCCGGATCCGTTCAGATATCTCATCGCTTTTTGCCGCGTCCGGCCACAGAACGATAATATATCTCAGATTGTGACCCTCTTGTCTGAGTTTGTTCAGCAGAATGCGATAGTCTTCGATCCGGCGTTCACCGGGAGAGACCCGAATAACCTCTGTTTCCAGACGTTCTGACAGAGCATTGCTTAGGCTTTCGTCACTGTCAAAAATCAGAACATCACCTTCCGGAACAGGCTTGAGTCCCTGAAGTTCATTGCCGGGAAAAAATTTTTCCCATATATCGAAGTAATACCTTACCGCTTGCACATCTGTATGAACATCAGTTCCCTCAGTCCTGAGTTTTCTGAGTAACCGAAAACCCTCTTCCGGTGTGATCTGACGGTTTTCTACTCTCCTGAGAATCTTATCTGTGTCTGTTCCGGAGTGCAAACCTATCTTATTAAAATCGGCCTTTTTTGCATTAATCAGATTAAAATGTTCCATTTTTGTTCTTCAATCTTCAATTTTTAATATCTCACCTTACGCATACAACTTGAGAAACTGAGTTTCTTCAAGAAACTCAGTTTCTGAAAATCGCTGATTTTTCGTTATATACTGTCCACCGGCATAATCTGCGCTTTCGGAATCGGCCGTAAAACGGTTTTGCAAACCGTTTCTCCGCAAAAACGATTTGCAAAATCGTTTTACAAAAGCGCAAATTATAACGGTGGCAGGAATATATGCGTAACGTGAGTTAATATGTTGTAAAACCCTTGTCATTCCTGATTTAGCAGGAATGACAGAAAAAACAGAATTTTCAATTTTCAATTCTCAACATCTCCCGGACTGCATCGGCACTGACTTCTTTTCCTGCCAATCGGTGCAATATCTGCAATATTTTATCCTCATCGTCTATGCTTTCCGGCTGCTGTCGAATTGGTCTTACGGAGAAATCTTTTATTTTCACCGAGGTCTGTCCGGTATTATCCGTAATGTGAATATCAAACTTTCTGACCTCGGATTTTCCGTTAAAATCTGTCTCTACCGCATAAGCGTAACATTCTTGCGTCAAAGGGCGTATAAGTTCGACTTCGCGTACAGCAAAAGGAAGATACAGTTCATCGTCCGCCAATCCGACCACGGTTTGAAACGCTCCGTCTATAAGCGAAGGATGCAGGACAAAGTTATGGAAAGTATCACTAAGGTGTTCCGGTAACTTCAATCGGGACAATGCCTCGGTCTTGTTGGAAAACAGTTCCTGAATCGTCTGAAAAGCAGGACCGTAAGACAGCCCTGCTGCTCGGAATTGTTCATAGCAATCCGAGGCGACGATGACTCGCGTAGAGCGATTCCGAATCGCTTCGATATCGAGTACCTGCTCCATGTCACCTGCAACCTGCAACCTGTCACCTG
>DYRK01000542.1 GCA_020718785.1 Desulfatirhabdium butyrativorans
ATGCCGGAAACCTCCGACCCTCTAAAGATAATTCTTATTTCCGAAAATGTCTAATCTGACCGTGATAAAAACTGTTCTGTAATTCAGTTTGTCAAAATTGCAAATTCCGCTTGGTTTTTATTATGAACCGGTATTTTAAGGTAAAAATGGACATATCTGTAAACTACGAACAGGATTTTTACTCATGGCTTCAGCACAATGCGCGTCTGCTTCGGGAAGGCAGACTTGCAGAAGCAGATGTCGAAAATATTGCAGAGGAACTGGAAGGCATGAGCAGAAATGAAAAACGGGAATTACTCAGCCGGCTGATACTGCTGATCGCCCATCTGCTCAAGTGGGAGTTTCAGCCTGCAAGACGTTCGGCAAGCCGGGAGCGGACAATTGATGAGCAAAGGAGACAGTTGTATCTCATTCTTAAAGACAGCCCCAGCCTCAAATATCAGTTTGAGGAAAAAATCAGGGAAAGTTATAAACCGGCAATGAAATCAGCGGTAAAAGAGACCGGTATGAAAAAAACGGATTTCCCGGATATCTGTCCTTACACTCCCGATCAGCTTCTCAATGAAGATTTTTATCCGCAGCAGGCGGATTTGGAGGTGAGGGGTCAGGGGTGAGAGGTCAGAGGCAGAAACCGCAACGATTTTCCCCTCTTCTCTCACCCCTCACCTTTTACCTCATTCCGGGAGATGGTGTCGGGAATGTTTTTCAGCAATTCCGGTCTTCTGTTCGGAAGGAAAAAACGCATCTGATGATTCCTCACCTTTGTCAAATCTTTTGCCTTCAGATCCGCAATCATTATGCCCTCCTGTCCGCTGATATTTTTTCGGATTTCATTGCCCGAGGGGTCAAACATCACAGCAATACCTGGAAAAGAAAAACCTTTTCCATTGTCTCCGGTCTGATTGCAGGCAACAACAAACATACTGTTGTCATAAGCTCTTGCAGGCAGATGGCGCGTCCATGAGGCATATTTTTCTTCGGGCGTTCCACGGGGTGAGGCATGAGGAATAAACAGAAGCTCCGCGCCTTTCAATGCCATGAAGGTGGAGAGTTCCGGGAAATGGGCATCGTAGCAAAGCTGTATCCCGAATTTCACGCCGTGTGTGTGAAACAGAAGCACCCTGCCTCCCGGCGAAAGAACAGAACGCTCCGGCGGAGCAATGTGCAGTTTCCGGTAAGCATTTGAAATCCCATCGGGTTTCACCACCAGATGAGTTGCAAATATCCGGCCCTTTGCATCCTTTTCAGCCATGCCTGCAAGAATCACAATATCATGGGTGGCGGATATATGTAAAAGTTTCTCGGTTGCAGGTCCCGGCACAGGTTCTGCCGTGGTTTTTATCTCATTATCAAGTACATATCCGGTTACATTCATCTCCGGGAAGCAGACAATATCCGCGCCTTCTTTCTTTGCCATGCTTGTCCATAGTACCATTTTGTTGAGGTTATGATCGGTCTGCCCGGCAAGCGAGTTAAAAATCACTGTTGCAACGCGTATATCTTTTATCATGTCAGATATGACCCATTCCGGTAGAAAATCTGTAAAAAAAGTCTGTAGGTCGGGTTGAGGCACGAAAACCGACATTCATTGACTATGGCATTAAGAAAAAATAACTGTCACACTTTCGAGGATGCCGGAGTGCCGAACTTGCAGTTTGGCAAAAATGCCAAACTGCAAGTTCGGCACTCCGGATGTATGACGGTGGAAAGAATATGTGATGCGTTGGGTTTCGTGCCTCAACCCAACCTACAGATCAAAATGAGCTTTGATCTTGAATACTTTTGTTGCAGGAAGATTGAGAATTTCCCTGACGCCCGTTGCCTGCGAAATGTCTTTCAGATAGGCTTCGATCTCTGCCATCGTCGGCGCGATAAACGTAAACCAGATATTGAAATGGCTGTCGCGCTGATAATTATGAGTCACGCCGGGATAACGGTTCACCGTTTCTGCAAACAGTCCTAATTTATCTTCCGGAACCCTTGCGGCACAGAGTGTGCTGACAAATCCCAGTTTTCCGGGAACAAAATTTCCACCGATCCGGCGGATGATTCCGCTTTCTTTCAGTCGGATCAGCCGGTTCAGAACATCGCTGCCGGAAAGACCGAGATCATCGGCAATCGTCAGATACGGGCGCGGGGCTATTGGAAAATCGGACTGAATACGGTTCAGGATAGCTTTGTCAGTATCATCTAACGGCATCAGGCACTCCTTTTTTTGTGGGTACGAGGTTCGCGGGGTAAGAGGTCAGAGGTAATATCCCCGAACCTATCACCTCTCACCCCTGACCCGGACATGCACATTCCGCTTCCGAGGTCCGTCAAATTCGCAGAAAAATATTCCCTGCCATGTTCCTAAAAGGTTCATTAACTGTTGAAGATTTGCTGACAGATACCGGATTTTGTATTGCATTGCCGAATTTTTTTCTGAAAGATATTGACAGAAACGGTTATTCAATGTATATCTTAATCAGTTCTTTGACAAAATAGCCGGTTGTTCTGACAAATCTCTCAGAACGTAAAATTTTGTGAGTACAGCAAGAACCAAGCTGTAAAGCGCACTGGATATTTTCCGGTGCTTTGGGAGATACCCCCTCACTCGGCAAAAACCGAGTGTGCATTTGTCGGCAAACAGCAATGTTTGTCAGCAGAAATGTATCGGAGTTGTCCTTTTTCAACCGGGATCAGTTTCGACACGCCTACCAGCGAAGATTTGATATGCGCGGGCGAATTTCCCTCAAGATGCCGGTAATCTGCCTCCCAGGGGACAATCTGATTCAAGACCATCAGAATATCGCTTTTCACACTCGGATCCGCACTTTCGTTAATCGTAATCCCCGCGGTGGTATGCGGAACATAAACCATGCAAAATCCATCGCTGATTCCGGAAGCACGGACCGCATCCTGTATTTTTGATGTAATGTCAATTAGTTCTGTTTTGGATCCCGGCTGAACCGAAAGAATCATGCCTACTCCTTTTTACAAGGTTAAGGTCCGGGGTGCGAGGTCCTGGGTAAAAGTTTCCATCCTCCTCTTCCCCGTACCCCGTACCCCGTACCCAGAACCCTTTATAATAAAAAAGCCCTCCTTTTTACAGGCAGGGCTTTTTTAATCACATAAGAAAAAAAACGGTCACAGGGTTTAGACGCATCCGGTCGGTTTCGGAAGACCGGACATCTTACAGGCTCCTTTGCCCGGTCCTGACGGGAACAGCTCGTAAATGTGTTTCAGTTTGAAACCTGTGACTTTTGAAAGAACACGCACCATGGGAGCAATTCCGTTTTTCTCATAATATTCACGGAGAACCTTGATCACATTCTGGTGTTCATCGTTCAGTTCATCAATGCCTTCTTCCTTCTTTACATACTGTACCCATTCCTGAGACCAGTTCTTATAATCATCAATGAACCCGTCTTCGTCAATTGTAAACGATTTTCCCTGAAACTCAACTGTCGGCATTACACATCCTCCTTTATTAGGTAAATTTTTTTCTCGGCTTACTGCCTGTCAGCCCTTCCTGTCTTTCTTATAATGCAGGTTGGCTGATTTTGTCAAGAAAATATTGATTTTACGTCAGCTATTCCTTTATTTTTTTGAATCAATGATTTTAAGCAGTTAACGGGCAGGCGATCTGATGATCGTATAACTGCTTATTATTTCAGGATATAAGCCCGATATGCCTTTTTTTCCGGCACAGAATGCCGTGAAAAAAAAATCGGCAAATATGATGTCCGCGGCGAAAAGCCTTTCCCATGCGTCATTTTTTTCCGCAGAAGATCGGCTTCCGACCGCGGGCAGCATCTTTCAATATCCCTGTTTTAATATTCCTGTTCACACTACGGACAAAAAAATTATAATATGCTGATTTTATTAAAAACGATTTGAAAAATCGTTTTACAGTAAAACGCCCGGGACTAAAACAGACGCAAGCCGTTTTGTGTCTGTTTCAGCAGAACGGGCTGAAAAAAATTGTCCGGCAGTGCGATTCCTGTTTTAATATTCCTGGGGCATTGTTTTCAACTGCGCCAGAGTGAACACAGGA
>DYRK01000543.1 GCA_020718785.1 Desulfatirhabdium butyrativorans
CTGGGGCTTGGGAACGAGAAACTGCCGCTGGGGCTTGGGAACGAGAAACTGCCGCCTGCTGTTCCCAATCACGGGGAGACAGCGCAGAAAATTTTTGTTGTCCCTGTCAGCGGCGAAGTGGGCCCGGCAATGGCAGCATTCATCGAACGGGCTTTGCTGGAAGGCGGAAAATATTCCGACAGCCTGTTTGTCCTTGAACTGGATACTTTCGGGGGCAGGGTGGATTCGGCGTTTCAGATTGTTGACGCGCTGCTCGGAGTTCCGCGGGAAAGGACAGTCGCGTTTGTAATAAAGAAAGCCATTTCCGCGGGCGCGCTGATTGCACTGTCATGCGGCAGTCTGGCAATGCAGCCCGCGACCACTATCGGCGACTGCGCGCCGATCATCTATTCCAATGAGGGTCCCGAGATGCTGGGGGAAAAATTCCAGTCTCCGATCCGAGCAAAATTCCGAACCCTTGCCAAACGCAACGGCTATCCTCAGGTGCTGGCAGAAGCCATGGTCAGTCCGGATATGGAGGTCTACCGTCTGGAAATGAAGGACGGAACAGTACAGTATGTCGAAGCCGCGGCTTATGATGATTTTACGGAACGCGAAGCGGCAAAAGTCCGCTCCAAAAAAACCGTTGTCGCACAGGGCCGTCTTCTGACCATAGATGACAGGGAAGCCGTGGAATTCGGTTTTTCAGGGATGAGCGTGGGTTCTGTGGCTGAACTGCTTGATAAAAAAGGAATCCGCAATTATCAGATCATAAGAATCGCCGAAAACTGGTCCGAAATGACAGCGCGGTTTGTAACAGCCATAGCGCCGATTCTGCTGCTCATCGGTTTTGCCGGGCTGTATATCGAAACACAGACTCCCGGGTTCGGCTTTCCGGGGATACTGGGGATATTATGTCTCGCGCTGGTTTTCCTGAGCCAGTATATGGCAGGGCTTGCCGATTACACGGAACTGCTCATTCTTGTCTTGGGGATACTGCTGCTCGGAATTGAAATGTTCGTGATTCCGGGGTTCGGCATAAGCGGTGTTGCAGGGATTGCGCTGATCGCGGCGGGAATGATTCTGTCGTTTCAGAATTTTATTGTTCCCGACCCTGAAATCCCCTGGGAAATCGAACTGCTGGAAAAAAATATCCTGACGGTGGCAGGCAGTTTTCTCGGGGCATTTCTGCTGATATTTCTCTTTTTCCGCTATGGATTTCCCGGATTTTCACGGATGATTCCGGGACCTTATCTTTCGGCAACCTTAGCCGGTACCCGCTCGGACATGAAAGTTTCCGTATCCGCGGGTGACAAAGGCACGGTGGTCAAGCCCTTGCGCCCCTCCGGAACTGTCAGAATCGGGGATGAATTATTTGACGTGATTTCCGACGGGGATTTTATCGCCAAAGGTCAGACCGTTATTGTTACAGAAATCTGCGGAAACCGAATCATGGTGACAAGGAATATTCTCGATGGACAATAAACTTCTTTTACCGATTATATTGCAGTTGCTGGGGGTGGGCGTGGTGATCGCCGAATTTCTGCTTCCCTCAGGCGGGCTGCTGATGCTCACAGCAGTCGGAACCTTCGGTTACGCGCTTTATTATGTGTCTGTCCATATCTCTCCGAAAATAGTAATGTATTTTATCGCCGCGGATGTGATTCTGATTCCGCTGTCTGTTGTCGTGGGGATCAAGCTGATTTCCAAATCCGGTGCCACGCTGCGGAAATCACTGACAAAGGAAAGCGGCGTCACATCTCAGGACGCGGTACAGGAACTGATGACGGGATCCGCGGGAAAAGCTCTGACCGATCTCCGTCCCGCGGGAAAAGCTCTTATCGCGGGCAGACGCGTTGATGTGGTAACCACAGGTGATTATATAGTAAAAGGAAGCCCGATTTCGGTGACAGGTGTCAGCGGAAACCGGATCGTTGTCCGTGCGGATGAAGAAATAAAGTCCGAATCAGGGAGATTATGACACAATGAAGGAATTTTTAAGCAAAGCAAAAGAAAACCTGAAAATCGCACAACTCAGTTTTGACAATGAATGTTACAACGCCTGTGCCAACCGTTCCTATTTTGCATCATTTCAGGCGGCGATTGCCGCTCTTGCGGCTAATGGTATTCAGAGTAATAAAAATGAACACGCGTGGGTACAGTCTGAGTTCAATCTTCAACTGATTAAAAGAAAGAAAGTTTATCCTGCTGTATTTAAAAAATATCTGCCGAATATGCAGATAGAGAGAAATGTGGCTGACTATTCAAAAAAAGACATCAGCAGAAAAGTGGCTCTGAGACAATTTTCTCATGCTAAAGAGATGATCGGATTGATAGAAAAGGAGTTAATCAAATGAGAATAAACCTTAAACAGCGTGAACTTATCCTAAGTCTTGTAGAAGATTTGAACAGATATTTTCCTGATATCAAATTTTTTGATGTTACTGAAAGTCCTGAAAATCCCAATGATTTGTGGATTAATGTAAGCAGACCCGAGGATGATGACAGAGAAATGGAACTGACGGATTTTTTCAGTGAAAAAGCAGCCGATATTCTTATGGATTACGGGTATCATATGCTGGTTATGCCGATAAGATAAAATTCAGGACTATTTTTATGCCCACAATCCTTATTATCGGAAATTATTCTTTCCATTTTTACAGCTCAGAAGGACTTGAGCCGCCTCATATTCATATAAGATCAGGAAATGCCCGTGCAAAATTCTGGCTTGATCCGGTGATATTTGCAACATCGTCAGGATTCAGACCTTATGAACTTAGAAAACTTGAAAAAATAGTAAAGGAACATGAACAATTATTTACAGAGGCATGGAATGAATACTTTGAAACTTAAAAACGGTGTAACTGTTCCTACCGAAGCACGAATATCAACGGTCAGATTTGATGAAGATTATCTTCATTGCGAACTTGCCGACGGGCGAATCATAAGTGTTCCCATGATATGGTATCCCCGTTTATGGAATGCCGAGCCTGAATATCGCAATATCTATGAAATCACAGGAAACGGATACGGTATTCATTGGCCCGAATTGGATGAAGACCTTTCAGTCAAAGGATTTTTAGCCGGGGTAAGGGACTAATCCCAATATATAATAACAGAAAGGAGTTCTTATGGAAATGAGCAGTTTTCTCGGTGTAATCATTGCTATTGTCGTCATTGTTATCTTCTTTTTTGTTTTTTCTTCCCTGTCGCTCTGGTTCCAGTCTTTAGTATCCGGCGCGCAGATCGGTCTGTTCAACATCATTTTCATGCGGTTTCGGAAAGTTCCCCCGAAACTGATCGTGGAGACAAAAATCATGGCTGCGAAAGCAGGGCTGCCAATCGAAACCGATGATCTTGAAGCCCATTTTCTGGCGCGGGGAAATGTGATGCGAGTGATTCAAGCTCTGATTGCCGCTGACAAAGCCAATATTCCCCTCAGCTTTAACCGGGCAGCAGCTATTGATCTTGCAGGCAGAAATGTTCTCGAAGCGGTTCAGATGAGCGTCAATCCGAAAGTCATTGAAACCCCGCTGGTTGCGGCAATGGCAAAAGACGGCATCCAGTTGAAAGCCATTTCGCGGATCACGGTCCGGGCAAACATTGACCGGCTGGTGGGCGGTGCGGGAGAAGAGACGATTCTCGCGAGGGTAGGCGAAGGTATTGTTACTACCATCGGTTCTGCGGAGAGTCATAAATCCGTGCTGGAAAATCCCGACACTATTTCCAAGCGAGTGCTGGAAAAAGGATTGGATGCCGGCACAGCGTTTGAGATTCTGTCCATTGACATAGCCGATGTTGATGTGGGCAAAAATATCGGTGCCGAACTTGAAACCGACCGTGCAGAAGCAGATAAAAAAATTGCTCAGGCAAAAGCTGAGGAACGCCGGGCTATGGCTATTGCCGAGGAACAGGAGATGAAGGCAAGGGTTCAGCAGATGCGAGCCAAAGTCGTGGAAGCAGAAGCCCAGATTCCTTTGGCTATTGCCGAGGCCTTTCAGAAAGGTCATTTCGGCATCATGGATTATTATCGGATGAAAAATATTATGGCTGATAC
>DYRK01000544.1:0-1953 GCA_020718785.1 Desulfatirhabdium butyrativorans
TTATCCGCTTTTTATCCTTAACTTAATGGCAGTGAAGCCCCGGCTTGGGAACGCACTTGCAGGGGAAGCCCCGGCTTCCCGTGACGGGAGACGGCCCGAAGCCGGGACTTCGGGCGCAGATGCGTTCCCAAGCAGGGGCTTGGGAACGAGGAAAGCCGGGGCTTGGGAACGAGGAAAAGTGACTGCTAAACCGCTTTAATAAGATTGGCATTTCAGCACTCCTCCCCCGCGTGGGAACGAGGGTAGTTCGGGAAACTTTGCAGGACTTCGCATAAAACTCATTTGCGAGTAGAATATTTCTACCCTTTGAATACAGTTACCACCCTATTGACCGCCTCCCGGATACTGTGACATAAGGTAATCAACTTTCAGGGGAAAAAAACTTATTGTAAATTCTTTCGGGTTTTCACAGAAAAAAGGAGGGCGTTATGAAAAGAATCAGATATAATAAAGACAGAGATCAGAACACAGAACTTCTCTTTGAAGACTGTGATGATGATATGATTGATATTCCCATGAGAAATTACCTGTGCCGTAATTATGACAACTGTCTGAATAACGCCGCGCGGGCAAACAAAGTGTTCGGCTGTGAAAGTTGCAAACGGTTCGAGCTTGCAGATAAACGGGAACTCTCGACCGCGGAACTCGGCGGAATGCTTTCTTTGTGGGAATCTGTTTTCGAAGCACCGATCTCTATTCATTAAGATCAGGAAAGGAGTTTGTTATGCTTCCGGAAAAAGCTACAGTATTATACAGAAATTGCGATTTCTTCTGCTATCCGAAAATACCAGAAGAAATCGCTAAATCGCTCAGAAGCCGCTGTGTTCGGGTCAGAGAAGCATTACGCGGAGTTTTTTATCCGTTTTTCGATATGCTTCATCAGTCCGCCGCTCCTCACAAGCTCCTGCATAAACGCGGGAATTGCTTTTGTCTTATAGGTCTTTCCCGTTCCTATATGGATAATTTCGCCGGTATCGAAATCAACAGAAAACCGGTCTCCTGTCTTAAAAATGCCCGCGTCTTCACATTCAAGTATGGGAAGCCCCATATTGAATGCGTTTCTGTAAAATATCCGCGCAAAACTTTTCGCAATCACACAGGACAAGCCTGCGGCTTTGATGGCAATGGGCGCATGTTCGCGTGAAGAACCGCATCCGAAATTTTTATCTGCAACAATAATATCCCCTTCTGCCACTTTTCCCGCAAATCCGGAATCCGCATCTTCCATGCAATGCTTTGCCAGTTCTTTGGGATCGCTGGTATTCAGATATCTGGCAGGTATGATGAGATCGGTATCCACATCATCGCCGAATTTCCATACATTTCCTGTAATTTTCATAACGCTTTCCTTTCTGATCTCCCTTATCCGGAGTGCAAAGTAGAGCGGGTTTGAAACCCGCTTTACCTAACGACAGCAAAAGTAAAGCGGGTTTGAAACCCGCTTAACGACGGCATAAAGTAGAGCGGGTTTGAAACCCGCTTTACCTAACGACGGCTCATTGCTTCCGCAGGGTCTCCGATTTTTCCCAATATGGCAGATGCCGCGGCAATCGCCGGATTTGTCAGATAAACTTCGCTTTCAGGATGACCCATGCGACCCACAAAATTCCTGTTGGTGGTTGCAACAGCGCGTTCTCCTTTTGCCAGAATGCCCATATATCCGCCAAGACAGGGACCGCAGGTCGGAGGACTGACAATAGCGTCCGCATCTGTGAAAATCTCAAGCAGTCCTTCTTTCAGCGCGGCTTTATAAACAGCAGGAGTTGCCGGTATGATAATCAGGCGCAGACCCTTGGCAGCCTTCCTTCCTTTGAGAACCGCTGCCGCTGAACGCATATCTTCGATTCTTCCGTTGGTGCATGAACCGATAACCACCTGATCTATCGGAATATTTCCGACTTCGCTGATGCCTTTGGTGTTTTCGGGAAGATGGGGAAAAGCCACCTGCGGCTC
>DYRK01000544.1:2053-4035 GCA_020718785.1 Desulfatirhabdium butyrativorans
ATTGCCGATGGTGTAAAGAATCAGATCTTTTCCCTCGACCCAGGGACGCAGAGAACCTTTGTAAACAAATTTGATGGTTTCAGGCACTTTGAGCCAAACTTCGCCGGTAATCATAGCCGCGGCAAGATCCGTGCTGCCGACGCCCGTGGCAAATGCCCCGAGTCCGCCGTAAGTGCAGGTATGGCTGTCCGCGCCTATGACCAGATCACCCGGCACGACAATTCCCTTTTCAGGAAGCAGCGCGTGTTCCACTCCCATTTCTCCGGCATCGTAGAAATGGGTAAGTTCCTGTTCTTTGGCAAAATCCCGCAGAATTTTTGCCTGCATCGCAGAGGCAATATCTTTGTTCGGCACAAAATGATCCGGAACAAGTATGACTCTGCTTTTATCAAACACTGCTTTCGCGCCGCTTTCATAAAACTGCCGGATGGCAATAGGTGCGGTGATATCATTTCCCAGAGCAATATCCACCTTTGCATTGATCAGATCACCCGGCTCCACATGATTCAAGCCTGCATGAGCGGCAAGAATTTTTTCCGTTACGGTCATTCCCATATTAAAATCTCCTAAAAATTCGGGTTCGGGGTAAGGGGTCAGGGGTTCGGGGAAAACCTCTGACCCCTTACCCCTTACCTCTGACCTCGAACCCCTTAATCCTTTTCTGTTTTCAATACTGACAGGAACGCGGACTGGGGAATCATCACCTGCCCCACCATCTTCATCCGTTTTTTTCCTTTTTTCTGTTTTTCCAAGAGCTTGCGCTTACGGCTGATATCGCCGCCATAGCATTTTGCCGTAACATCTTTGCGGAACGCTGATACCGTACTTCGGGCAATAATTTTCGCGCCGATTGCACCCTGAATGGCGATTTTGAACATCTGCCTCGGAATTTCTTCTTTGAGCATTTCACAGGCATGTCTTGCACGTTCCACAGCCCTTTCGCTGTGAACCAACTGAGACAGGGCATCCACGCGTTCTCCATTGATAAGGATATCGAGCTTGACCACATCTGTTTCGCGGTAATCTATGATTTCATAATCAAAAGAGCCGTAACCCTGCGTCAGAGATTTGAGCTTGTCGTAAAAATCATAAATCACCTCAGCCAGCGGCAGTTCGAATATCATTTCCAGACGGTTGCTGGTAAGATATTGATAATTTTTGTTGATTCCCCGGCGATCCAGACAAAGCTTCATAATCGCGCCCATATAGCGGTCGGGCGTTATTATCGCCGCCTTGATAAACGGCTCTTTGGCGAATTCTATACTCGACGGATCCGGGTATAACGCGGGATTGTCAATGATCTGAACGGTTTTGTCGTTCATAATCAGTTCATACTGCACCGAGGGCGCGGTCAGAATCAGGGACAGATTATATTCCCGCTCAAGCCGCTCCTGAACGACCTCAAGATGCAGAAGTCCCAGAAATCCGCATCTGAATCCGAATCCCAGCGCGGCTGACATGTCTTTTTCATAAATCAAAGACGCGTCGTTTAATTTATGTTTTTCCAGCGCGACTGCCAAATCTTCGTATCCGTCCGCGGCAATAGGATAAATCGAAGAAAAAACAACGGGTTTTGATTCCTTGAACCCGGAATTGGGCGTATCGCAGGGATTGTTTTTCAGGGTCACGGTATCCCCGCAGCGCGTATCGCTGACGGTTTTGATTCCCGCGATCATATAGCCCACTTCGCCTGCCGAAATTTCCTTTCTGGGAACCCGGACTATCTGGAAAATCCCGACTTCCTCCACCCTGTAAGCCGCGCTGTTGGACATAAATAAAATGGTATCTCCGGCTTTGAGTTTCCCCTGATAAACGCGGAAATGAACCACGGTTCCGCGGAAAGCATCATAATGCGAATCAAATATCAGGGCTTTCAGAGGAGCTTCCGGATCACCGGAAGGCGGCGGCAGATATTTTACAATTGCCTCGAGAATGTCTTCGATGCCGATTCCTTCTTTGGCAGACGCGAGAATGGCTGTTTC
>DYRK01000545.1 GCA_020718785.1 Desulfatirhabdium butyrativorans
CGGCTTTGTCAATTTGATTATTTCTATACAACATGGCAGGTGGTATCGGAATTTTGAATCTCATCGGGAGGAGTGCTGAAATGCCGATCTTATTAAAACGGTTTAGCAAAGCGTCCTGTCTTTGTTCCAAAGCAAAGCGTTGAACGAAAAGAAAATCCGATTCTTTACAATAAGTTAAAAAAAAGTGGCTGGGGCTGTTTTTTTAACTTGCAAATAACCGACTAATTCGTATATATTAAATGAATACACATTCATTATTTGAAACTGACTGATATCCGAAAAAGACCTGCCTCGGATTGAAAGAAAGGAGGGGATAATAAGGCATACTGCCGATTTTGACTGCAATGGTTTTATAACTTTAACGCTTACCAAGATTTTACGGAGGAAAAGAGGTTAGGATGAAAAAATTCTGGTTTGGAATGATTCTGCTTATGGCAATTTCCCTGCGTTCCCTGCCGGTTTATGCAGAAGAGGAAGCAAAAGACATTACCGAAGAAGTTCTGACCGGTCCCTCGGAACTCAACCCGGAAAAAATTCTGGGACCCGGAGGCGTCGGTATCGGAACCTATAAAGACATCATGATGAGTTTCGGCGCGACCGTGAGAATGATTCCCACGTTTGAAGCAAACTGGGATTTCGGGATGAGCGACAATACGGACGGTTTTTTTTATACCGAGCCTGTCAAGACTTTCGCCCGCGGGGCATATAATGCAGCATCCGCGGCAAACAATGTGTATATGTCTTCTATCGCGCTGAATAATGCCATGTCAGCAGACAGAGGCATAAAGTCGGCGTTTGATGATTATGCGAATTCGCTTTTTGCTGCAAATTCTGTTCTCGGTGATGCAGTAAAACCCGCGGCAGACGGCGCGGCTCAGATACAGAGCGCGGCGAATGCAGCATCTTTGCTGACAAGCAGTTCTACTGCTACGGCCTATATGACGGCTATAGAAGCCGGCACCGCGGCTTCCGCAAAATATCAGGCTGCCATAGTCTCCAAAGATATTGCAGTTGCAGGACCTGCATTGCAGGCAATTGCAACAGATCCCGCTTATCAGACAGCCGCAGGTTCCGGCAATGCTGCCGAGGCTCAGGCGCGGGCTGCGGTTGTCGCTGCCCCTTATGTAATGAATGCGGCAATAGCTGCTGCCGATGCCAAGGGAGAAAAAGAAGGGGCTGCGCTCCGGGCGGTTTTTGCAGATACGAATTATCAGGCAGCGGCTGTCGCGGGAAACAGCGCGGGAATGCAGGCCGCTGCTCAGTCCGTTGTGGTCAAAGCCGTGGGCGCGGCAGGTGATGCCGCGGCAAACAGCGTCATCAAATCTCAGTCAAGCCCGCTGATTGCAGGAGGAAATACGATTGTAACCGGCGTGACCCAAAATATTACCAAAAATCCGAATGCGGGTCCCGGAAACATTTCCGACGCGCTGTCCTATACCACAGCCCTGAATGCCCAGGTCCAGTCCTTCAGTCCCTATTATCTGGCAGATTCTTTTCTCAGAACCCATTCCAATGAAAGCGGCAGCGTCAATGACGGATATATCCGAACAGAGACCAAGCTCTATTTCAATGCCCTGCCCAAGGACAAGAAATGGAGTTTTTATGCGGCCTTGGAATATGACAAACCCATTGATACCAATACGGTTGACAACAGGGGCGGAAAAGACGGCAGTTCCAGCAACTTCGGTCTGGAACGCCTGAACGCCAGCATTGAGTTTACCCCCGGATTGCGCCTGCACGGCGGCTGGGATGTCTGGGGGGTTGATGTCATCGAATCCGCGTCCATGGTTTACGGCGATGACAATCCCGGATTCTGGCTCACCGGAAATTACGAAAGCACTGCCTTTTCTCTGGCATGGCTCAAATTGGAAGAAAATGATTTTCAGAATGACGCGTCACAGCACCGCGGCGTGTCAGACGAAGACCGGGACCTGCTGGGCGGATATTTTGATCTCAAGTTTGACAAAACAGATAAGAACAAAATGAGATTCTTTTATCTTTATGACCGGATAAGAAACGTGCCTTCGCTGGACATGACCGGCGCGCTTGCCGGCAGAGCCGGACTTGCAGACTATGCCGGTATTTACGGCAATAACGGCATTGCCCGGTCAAAAGCCGTTCCCCCGGATACGGATGCCCATGTTTTGGGCGGATATTATCTCGGAAAGCTCGGAATATTCGAACTGATGGCTGAAGGGGCTTACAAATTCGGCGAAGCATCCGATACGGGTCTGAAAGGCGTATATAACGGCGTCAGCACCATTCAGTATAATGATTTCGATATTTCTTCTTATGCCTTTGCAGGGGACATAGGGCTTGAATTCGGCGAAAAACTGGGATGGCAAAGCTTCAGATTTCATATAGGTGCCATGTACACCTCCGGCGATGATGATCCCGAGGATGACAAATTAGGCGGATATTCGGGTCCGACCAATGCCCAGCGTTTTACACGGATATGGGGCGGCGAGAACACCATTATCGGCGACACCAATTTTGCTCTGGGAACGGCTCTTTACGGATATATTCCCGAATTTTACGGGAACGGCACGCCCGTATTTGTGGGCGGTCTCCAGAACTTTACGGGATCAGGCGGCGGACGCGGGGACAATCCCGGTGTGGCAATGTACAGCTTCGGTCTTACATTAAGACCTAAAATCTTCCTGATTTACCATAGCAATGTGAATATGTTCCATTGGAATGAAGATTTTTATGTCTGCAACATGGTTCAGCCCATGCAGATCAATCCTGCGACCAAGAGTTTGGAGAAAACTCCTTACACAAAAGTGGAAGGCGGATATGTGGGAACGGAATGGGATAATGAGATTACCCTTGCTTTGAGCAAAAATATGTTCATCAAAGCTCAGGCTGCGTTCTTTTTCCCGGGCGATACAGTAAAGGAGGTCACAAAGGCACTGGGCGCGGAAAGCGATGAAACTGCCTCGCGGATTGGTTTTGAGTTTATCTGGAACTTCTGATATAAAAACGAAGATTCAACTCAAAAAATTATTTTTCGCGGGCGCAAAAATATAATTTTCGCACTACGGAATACGAAACTGATTTTTCGCCGGAGTGCGAAAATTCTTTCCGGGTTCGTAACATGAGTTGCATTGAAACGATTTTTCAAATCGTTTCTTTTTTGCCGGCACAGACACCATTCCCTTTTTTTATATTCTTACCACCGTCATAATTTGCGCTTTCCGAATTTTCAGCAAAACGATTCAGCAAATCGTTTTACAAAAGCGCAGATTATGCCGGTGGGCAGTATATATATCTTTTTCCGTCACACACCGCCCGGTAAGCCGAAAGAGAGGCACTGAAGGCTTGGGGCGAAATAAGACCCGCGACCTCTTGGGGAGAAAACGGCACCATACTGAAAAGTTTGTTTTCGAGTTCGCCGGTTTTCTGCCATGTATAGCGGATACGCTCATGGTATTCGGGCCGGGTTCCGTATTTTTCCATAATATAAGCAAGCCTTTGCTGAAGGGAAGCCACCTGATCGTGAAGCACCCGCTTGTCCGCATAGTTGACGATTTCTGCTTCTGCGGGCATTTCCGAAGCGCCATAAACATCCAAGCGCACGTGCTGCCTGACAATATCGCCGACCTCGGCATATCCCAGCCCGCTCAGAAACTGGCAGCCGGTAAGGGCATGATTTTCTCCGGTTTCAAAACTTCGGGTTTTGGTGATATCATGGAGCAGCGCGGAAGCCTGAATCATATCCCGGTTCAGGTCGTAACCGCTCGCGTTCAGATGATCTGTAAGCAGAACAGCCACCTGACAGACGCGCACCGAATGCGCCGCAATATGCTCCATCATCCCGATTTCATATATCAGCCGGTAACATTCTTCTTCTGAAGGAATCTGCATAATCTCCCGCTCAAAAACCTGTGGTGGGACGCCTTTTCCCGAACAAAACCTCACAGGGCGAATTTTTGGTGACATGCTTTTTCAGGCTGTTGCACCATAAAGATTGAAAGGTACGGCAACTGCCGTCCAGCGCATCCGTTTTTGCGAAATCGGCATTCTCAC
>DYRK01000546.1 GCA_020718785.1 Desulfatirhabdium butyrativorans
ACTGCAATTTCAGCCGTACAGACCGGTTTTTTTTCTTATTAAAAAAAAATCGCTCGATTTAGGTTTATATTTTTTAACAACCTTCTTATCTGAAAGCAGATACATCGTTCTTTCAGATTTTTTGACCAGTACATACATCCTTTGGCGGCAGCTCGGATTTGCCAATCCGAGCGAGGGAAAAAACCTCGGCCCGTCAGAACCAACACTGCCGGCTACTGATCCGTTCAGAAGCTTTTGTATCGTTTCAGTATGTTGTGACAAAATTTTATCTTAGCCAGAAGAGGGGTGATCTGGGTGAGATAAATCTCTCTGGAAATCCCCTCCGCCCCTCGCACGATGTCTCTGTGTCCGGGAGGCAGCCGCAACTCGAAGCTTATTCGCTCCAGCAGTTTCAGAAAGCGTGATGTTTTGATTCTCACATTCAGACGAGTGAGGAAGCTGCCTTCTTCAAGAGGATTTTTCCCTTGTGATACCAGGCGGCATATCGCGACCCCGAAAGGATCCAAGTCCCTTCTTTCCTCGATATCGAAGCGGGCGAATGCCTCATCTGACCCGACTCTTCCAAGCTGCTCAATGACGAAGCGGGGTCCTTTCCATCCGCACATTTCCGGGAAGATATCGTGGAAAATGACATGGCCGCCGGTTCGGACATATCCCTGCAACGTGTTGAAATCCCGGACGCATCCCCGGCGTGTGTGGTCTCCGTCTATAAACAGGATATCGGCCTCGGTATCTCCCGTCGTCGCCGCATAGTGCCGTGCCGTGACATCCGAAAACCCCTGCATGAACCGCACATGACCCGAAAGCCCGGCTTCGCGGATCGTCGCTTCGGCCCAGGCTGTTATCAGATCGAAAGACACAAGATATCCGAAACCGTTTTCCTTCAGGCCCTTGGCGATGTGGAGCGTGGAAAAGCCCAGATAGGCTCCGATTTCGAAAACCAAACGGGGCTTTGTCTCAAGAACCAGTTCGTAGAGATAGCGGGCGGTTTGCGGTCCGACGGAACCCGGGAAAAGACCGTATTCGGCGATCCATTGTCCGATGTTTCCGATGGCTCTTGTTTCCTGATCGGTATAATTCATTCTGTACTCCGATAAATATCTCAAATCAAAAAAGTTATGGGAAAATAAAGGTCATGTATCTCCGGACAGGTCTGAAAATTTTTATGCCTGATGATGCGTTGGCTTCCATGAGCGAAGAATTTTCAGCACATATTGCAAAAGCTCTCTCAGCAGTGCCGCCGTCCCTTTCTCTCGAAAGATACGGATCGCTGTTTCTTTTTTCCGAAACTGTCTTTGGAGTTTCGTGGAAAGCCGACAGATGCCCCTCTCTTCCGAGAGCATTTTGTCCGGATTGCCAGCGTTTATGCCCCAGAAAGTGAAACATTCTTTGCAGTAGAGGGGCGGAAATCTTGAGTTGACACGCCTTCTCAGATCTATGTATTTGAAATTGTTCCAGATATTCTCAAAGGACGATGTTTGCAGGTTTCCCAAAGGAGCATGATACGCACAGCATGGGAGAATGTCGCCTGCTATATTCACATATACGGTCGCCCAAGGATCAGGACATGAATTCGGATAAAATTTTTGTTTCTTATCATCTCCCTTTGTTGACAAATGCCCGGCTGGCTGGCTTTCATTCACGGCTTCCTTCTGAAAAGAGACTGTCAATTCTTCGCGGCTGTCCTTTTCCTGAGAGTGTTCAACCGGATTTTCATTCGTATCTTCACTGTTTTTTTCCGCATCAATCCCTTCATTCGCTTCCCCGCCGGCCGGGAATCCGAAAAGATTCGGAAGGTCAAGTTGCAAATTGCAAGATCTCGCGCTGACAAAAGCCTGTCTGAACATCTCATTGGCCAGTTCCTGATGGTAAACAAGCTTTTCAAAACGCAATTTGTCAGGCATGAGATCGAAATAAACAAAATTGGCGACCACAAGCCTGTCGGCTCCGATGCTTTGGCAAAGATCAACCATGAGGGGAAGTTCTTCGACATTGGACCGCATCGCGACGAATATCACCGTGAGCAGGGAAGACGAACCGGCATTCACAGACCTCAATGCCTTGTATGTGTTCAGGTTCCCTATCAAAGCAGGGAAGTCCGCTCCGGGACGGACATGGTTGTATGTTCTTTCGGTGGCGCCGTCTATTGATACGCTCAGTTTGGTATCATGCCCGACAAAAGCTTCGATATAGGCTTTGTTCAGGCGTGTGCCGTTCGTGATCAGTCCGGTTTTCACTTCGCAGTCAACGGCTGTCTGAAAAAAATAGTCGAAATTTCTGGCCAGCATAGGTTCGCCGAATCCCTGAAGTTCCACATAATCTATAGCCGGAAATATCTCGTCTCTGATCCGATGAAAAACTTTTTCGGACATATCCTGTCCCGGCATGTGCGAATAGCTTCTCGAACAGGTCATACATCTCAGATTGCAGCGGGTCGTGCTTTCCAGCCAAATCCAATAAGGTTTCGCTTTGCAGATTCTCACCTGTTTTTCGACTTCCCGGTTTTTCAGCAACATATTGTATTTTTTCAGTTCCCGCAACTGCGCCATATTTTTCATTGCTTGTTCCAAAGTATTTGAATTTGTTTGATATCAGATTTTATTCGAGCAGTTTGTTATACAAAAAAATAGTCAATTATTGAATTTTCGGAAGTCATGCACAAATAATTTATATTATCTTGAATTTATTATATAAAATTTTATAAGTTCGTCTCCATGATTGGAATTCCCGTTGTTTTTATCTCCCAGACCAAAGGATCATCTGATACAAAAGTATTCGGACGGAACGGTACAGGCTCTATACGACTGTCAATTTCATTGGCTATTATTGTCAATCTGATACGTTCTTCCAAACGGCTGTCTGTAAAATCCGGTGAAATAACGGCAAGATCAATATCACTCCATTCATGTTCTTTACTCTTGGCGTATGAACCGAAAAGACAGACTGCATTGATCCTTATACCCTTATCTATTAATTTTGTAATAAATAATTGAATTGAATTTTTTATTGTATCATTGATCTGAACCATTTGTATGTCACATCTATCTGTTCCAACTCTGTCTTTGCATATTCTTTTGTACACTGTTTTCTTAACTCTCCGGCAAACTCAGGATATCTTGCTTCAACCCTACACAAAAGGGCATGGTTGTATTTTTACTAACTCACCTTACGCATACAACTTGAGAAACTAAGTTTCTTCAAGAAACTCAGTTTCTGAAAATCGCTGATTTTTCGTTATATATGCGTAACGTGAGTTACAAAATATGAACAGATTAAAAATAAGTAATGAGTTTCTTATTTTCCTGTCATATTTTTTCGATTCGACAAGGTACATACCGATGAAGCGGCGTACCCAAAGGATCCCGATGTGTATTTTTTGTCAGGCGGTTGACATTTGCGCCGAATTTTTTTCCCTGATAAACCAGTCCGAAACCGTGAGGAATCAGCACTTGTCCTTTTCTGACATCAAGAGTCACTTCTGCTTCGGTTTCTTCGGAACCCGCTTCAGTCGTAACCCGAACTGTATCGCGGTCTTTAATTCCCAACGACAGCGCATCATCCGGATGAATTGCCGCGGAACAGCCTCGTTTGCTTTCTAACCAGGCCGGATCTCTCATCAGCGTGTTTGCAACTCTCCGGCTATGACGTCCTGCATTTAAAATAAAAGGATAATCGGGATTCGGCAAAAGAGATTTTCTTTCGGATTCGGCATGGATTCCTTTCACCCGACCTTCAACATCTGCGATATGCAGATGAATTTTTCCGTCTTCGGTTCTCAGTTCCTTCATGTTGTTTTCCGCGTCGAGCTTTCCGACCCACAGTCCTTCCGGGTGTTTCAAAATCGCATTAAAAATGTTTTCACTCTGCCTGATTTCAGGAGAAAGAGCCATAAACGGAGCATAAGACTGATATTTCAAAGCAGCTTTGACTGCGCGGGCAATCCGTTCCGGCGGTTTTAAGGCATCAAGCCAAGTTCCCATTGCAAAACCGGCGCGTTCCGCATTTTTTCTGCCGGATTTCGGCATTG
>DYRK01000547.1 GCA_020718785.1 Desulfatirhabdium butyrativorans
TGCCGGAAACTCCCGGCTCTCTAAAGATAATTCTTATTTCCGAAAATGTCTAGTACAATGTCAGCAGATTGAAAATGCCCCCCGACTGCTTCCGGCGGATTGACGGTCATTTTTATCCTTTGGCGCCGAAAATGCCTGGGATTTGTCAATCACGAGCGGGCATTCCGGGAGAGCTTCCGATCTGCTGACTGTCTTTGACAAACGCGGGATATCAGAATTCAGGAGAGATAAATGAAGATAACTCGACAAATAGTCAGCAGATCGAAAATGCCCCCGACTGCTTCCGGCGGATTGACGGTCATTTTTATCCTTTGGCGCCGGAAATGCTTGGGCTTTGTCAACCCCAAGCGAGCATTTCCGAGTATTTCGGGAAAACTTTTCGATCTGCTGATAGTTGCTCAACAGCTTGAAACTCCGGCAATACAGGCTGTCAATTCGGGCAGAGATGCTTTCCTGCTCACGGATGCGGATTTTGCGGAGGAATGGGACTGGTTTGCATATTGATAAAAATTATTGGCAAACACAAAGTTTCACCAAAAAGAGATAAATATGCTTGGGATCGAGATGTCTTACCGAAACTTCTCCGTATTCGCTTTCGATTTCATCGAAAAGTCTTTCTAATATCTGTCCGACACTCTGAGTAATTTCATAAGGATCCTTGCCGCTTTTTTCCGAAAGCCAGTTCAGAAAAGAGTCTTTCATGGAGAGTTTGATTTTACGCGGTTTGCTCTCGCCCTCCCATAGCAAAGCAAAAAAGCGGCTGAAATCTTCGAGAGTTACAGGCAAGAGTTCTTCTGTCAGTCCGAGAAAATGTCTCATCCATAGCGTCAGAAGGAAGTTTTTATAGGTCAGAAAAAGACCTGAAACCGTTCCGGCAGATATGGCTGTCAAAGAAAAAAGATGATCCAAAGCCATAAATTCCGCCAGTGCGGTTTCGCTTTCCCGAATGTCTTTGACAGAGGCAAATTCTCTGTAAATGACTCCGGTTTTGTAATTGTCGAAACACATGGATTTTTTCAGCAAAAGCCCGCCGATCAAGCCCATACCCTCTTCGCTCCAGAAACTCAAGGGGAGTTTTTCCTCTGTGAACCAAGCGGATTTCTGCCATTTTTCCGCAGACCATTTCAATTCGAGCGCAGCGCCGAAGCCCACTCTGAAGATATGAGAAAGCGGATATTGCTGTATCAGCGCGGCGGTGCGGTTTAAGACATCTCTGAGTCCTTGTTCTTCTGTCAGACGCTCAAGCCCGATACTCAGATAGCCGCAGACTTTTTTTACGACCTGCCGGAGTTCTTCCCGTTCCCGTATTGCCTTCTGATCTGCTGCAATCACCTGATTGCATAAAGCTGCAAATTCAGCCTGCATTTGCTGCAATATCTCATCCGTATCTATCAAACTGAGTGAACGCGTAAACAGATTGTCTTCTTTCAGCATTCCTGTCGAATAAAAGGGAACCGGCAGAAAGGTATTCGAAGAGTCAAGTCTTGCGGACAGCCTTTTGGTCTGTTTTCCGAAATCCTTTATTTTCAATGGCTGATACACAGCGACCGCTTCATCAAAAGGCATAAAACCTTTTTCAGCCAGCCGCACATTCCGCAGACGGTAGTTTTCCTCTTCGCTTTCTGCGGGAGTGATTGTTGAAGTTTCAAACAGGACGCTCTGATAAGTGACATGATCGTAATCTGCCAGACGCTCTAAGAAATCCGAAAGAAACTGGTCGCGCTGATCTTTGTTTTTCAATTCAGAGTCATAAACATCCTCTCTGAATCTGACGTAAAAGATATCGTCGAATGTAAAAACATCGTCAGGAAAATCAGAAGGATCCTGATCGTGTTCCCGAATCAGCACTTCGATGTTTTTAAAGAGATAATACTCCACAAATTCGGTTTTCTCCTGCAAAAACCAGCGGATAAAACGGCTTGCATCTGCTTTCAGAAGCAGATCGAACCATTTGGTCACAGAATCGAGCGAAAATCTGTCTTTATCCCAAGCCTCGATATCCATGATATATTCCCACTGCTGCTCAGATGCCAGCGAAAGTAATTCTACGGAATCGTCGAGACCGATATCATGGATGAGAAAATAAAAATCCTCATCGGCAAAAGAATGAATCAGAGCCGCGGTCTGAGGATAGTCGAGAATGGTATCCAATGCTTTTTCCGGGCTCATGGAAAGAATTTCTTTTCTTTTTACCCGCAGTTCTCTGATCCGCTCTGCAATTTGTCTGTCCTGATAGTCATTCATAAATGTCTGATTTTTCCCAAACTCGTAGGTTGGGTTATGTTTTCTGATTTTCCCGCGAAAATCAGAAAACATAACCCAACAAAGTTTATTTTCCGGCAATAGCCTGCCCCAATTCCTGAGCAGTAGTTTCGCTTGTCTTTACATCCTTGACGATTTTCCCCTCGAAAAACACCAGCACCCGATCCGAGACCGCCAGAATTTCATCCAATTCCGAAGATGAAAACACAATCGCCGTATTGTGTTCGCAGTATTTTTTGAGATGTCCCCATACCCAATTTGCAGATGCTGTATCCAATCCCCGTGTGGGGTTTTCAAGAAGAAGCAGTATCGGATCTCCGGACAAAAAAGAAAGCAGTAGCCGCTGCTGATTCCCTCCGGATAGTGATTCTACTGGCGAATCCGGGCCGCCTTTGACTCGGAAATTTTCAATGCGTTTTCCGGCTGTCAGAACTGCATCGCTTCTTTTCTTCAAAAAAAAGCCGCTGTCTTGCTGAAGTGCGAAATGCTCCGCTACGGTCAGACCCGGTATCAGTCCTTCTTCAAGGCGTGAAGTCGGCAGAAAGCTGATCCGTGAATTCCTGAATGAGTTATAGTCCTTTCCGTTCATTTCTCTATTCTGAACACAGATTTTCCCTCTGACCGGCGACTGCACCCCTGCGGCAAGCCTTAGAAATACTCCTTGTCCGCTGCCTTCAAGCCCTGCCAGACCGACCACCTCACGTTCCCCGATCATCAGGCTGCAATCTTTAAGTCCTGTCCTGCCCCCGCGGGCATAAACTCTGTCCATAGAAATAACTGTCTTGCCGGGCAGTTGGCATGAACAGGAGGGCAGGGTCGGTTCTTCGCCGAACATCATTTTCAGCAATTTTCCGGTATCAAAAGGTTTATCTGTTTCCCCGCTCACCATGCCTTGGCGCAGAACGGTCACTTTGTCACACAGGGCTTCCGCATCTTCTAACTTGTGGGATACCAATATCACGCTTTTTCCGTCCGACACAAGCTGTTTCAATGCGTCGAACAGAATTTTTTTTTGAATATCCGATATGCCAGTGGTGGGTTCGTCAAGAATCAAGACCTGAATCCCAAGCGACAAAAGCCTCAGCAATTCCAATTGCTGCCGTTGTCCCACCGTAAGATATTTCACAGGCGTATCCGGATTCAGATCGAATTTGAAGCGACGGCTCAGATCAGACAAATGATTTCTGAAATCTTTCGATGAGTTGCGGGAATTTTGCTTCGAATGCTGTCCCAGCATAAAATTATCCAGCACAGATAATTGCGGAAAATCGAGGGGATCCTGATACAGCATTCCGATTCCCAGAGCCGAGGCACGGGCAGGGGTCTGATAGTCCGCGGGCGCATCATTGATGAATATCGTGCCGCGGGTTTTAGAGATATATCCGGCAAGTATTTTCATCAGGGTACTTTTCCCCGCGCCGTTTTCTCCCAAAATGCCGTGGACCGTTCCCGGTTCCACGGTGAGAGAGATACGGTTATTTGCCGGTAAGGAGCCGTAATATTTGGATATGTCCTGAAGAACGATTTTCATCATTCGAATCCGGTCAAAGAAGCCCGAGTTGCCAAGTTTCCAATAGTTCCCTCTCAAGTATCATCTTTTGGGGGCTGGGGCAAGGGGAAAATTGCTCTACTGGAATACTCCTGTCACGGTATTGATCTGTTTGGGCGTTTGTGGGATAAGCAAGAAAAAAACGGGGTGGGAGAGATGACGGGGCGGACAATAAGAAATTTGCCCTGTCGGAATACTCTCTTTACCCCATTGACG
>DYRK01000056.1:0-15300 GCA_020718785.1 Desulfatirhabdium butyrativorans
AAAATGGGTTTGCACTCCGGAGTCTCTCTGCATTTCAGCGTTCACGATATCGGGAATAATCAAAAAAATGGATAACAAAGAAAAAACAATAATTCTGATTGTTGACGACAATCCCACGAATTTACAGATTCTCTTCGATTATTTAGAAAAAGCCGGCTTTAAAATTTTAGTCGCGCCTAACGGCGAGAGAGCTGTCCGTCAGTTGGAAAAAATTGTTCCGGATATTATCCTGTTAGATATTATGATGCCCGGAATTGACGGGTATGAAACCTGCCGGAGGATCAAAGAAAACAAGGCTATGACAGATATTCCGGTCATTTTCATGAGCGCGCTTTCCGATACTTTCGACAAAATCAGAGGATTTGAAGCCGGCGCGGTGGATTATGTAACCAAACCTTTTCAGCAGGAGGAAGTCTTGGCGCGTATCAATGCCCATCTGACCATCCGGCGCCAGAAAAAAGAACTGTCCGAACTCAACAGCAGGCTTTATGAATCCAATATAACAAAAGACAAATTCTTCTCTGTTATTGCCCATGATCTGAAAAACGCTTTCTTCCCATTGTTCAGCTATCCTGATCTGCTGACACGGGCCATAGACAAAGAAGATTACGGCAATGTACGGAAATACGCGGGCAACATAAAAGAACATATTGAAAACGCATATAAACTGATGGAGAATCTGCTGAACTGGTCAAGGGTTCAGATCGGAACCATGGATTTCCGCCCCCAGGAGGTTCATCTTTACAAAGTCGGACTGCGGTGTGTGGCTCTTCTTGCAGAAAGCGCAAATCAGAAAGAGATTTCTTTATCTTATACCGTTGATCGGGATATCCGTGTATATGCCGATCCGGACATGACCGATACCATTCTCCGCAATCTCATATCCAATGCCGTAAAATTTACCGACAGCCGCGGCAGGGTCACTGTTTCTGCGCGTTCTTTCAATGACGAGGTGGAAATTTCCGTTTCCGACACAGGCATCGGTATCAGCAAAGAAAATCTCCCGAAACTGTTCAGAATTGATCAGGTATTCAAAAAAGAGGGCACAGCGGGCGAGAGAGGGACAGGACTCGGTCTGATTTTATGCAGGGAGTTTGTGGAGAAAAATAAGGGGAAAATCCTTGTCGAAAGCGAACTCGGAAAAGGGACGACATTCCGGTTCACCTTGCCGGGAGTAAGCGGAATGTGATCGGCTTTCCGTAGTGACAGTCTGCCTGAACGCGGAACCGGTGACGATGATGAACCGATTTTCGGAGATGTGCAGTGAAAAGATGTAAGTACCTGTCTATAAATTTTCGGGTAGAATTATCCGTAAAATCCTTCTCATCTGCCTAATGAGATTCGGACAAAAATACCGGAAAATTTATGCACAGGTACTTAATAATACTACCTGAAAATTTATGGTCAGGTACTTAATCAAGGAATCTCATAATAATTGAAGACAGGGAAGCAAGGCGACTGTCAAAAAAAGGGAAGAAAAATAAATATGTTGTCATCAAAAAAAATTCAACCTGAAACTATCACTACGGCAGAAGCATTTTACAAAGTATTTCGTGCATTACCGAAAAAAGACCGGCTGGCTGTTGCACGATATATCCTGGAAGATGAAGACCTTCAGCAGGGAGTTGATCTTACTGAGATACCGAATAAAGTAACTTTAAAGTCATTTGCTGAAGATAAATCCGCCATGCCCGTGTTTCACTCTGTTGATGAATTGAGAAAGGATTTATTGTCTTGAAACTCAAAATTCGGAGAACAACTCAGTTCAAACGGGATATCAGAAAAGTTTTACGAAGAAGGAAAGATATTGAAAGATTATTGAGTATTATTGAAGCACTTGCAGAGGAAAAGAAATTACCCTCCGAATATAAAGACCATCCGCTCACAGGCAATTATAAAAACAAATGCGATTGTCATGTCGAACCCGATTGGATTCTGATTTATGCCGTAGAGGATGATGAACTTGTTCTATATCGAACAGGAAGTCATTCCGAACTTTTCAAATAAGCAGGAAGCCTTAAAGACTTATAACTTTTTATGGTGGAACAGACATTCCTGTCTGTTCATGACAGAGGTCAGACAGGTCAGACAGAAATGTCTGACCTACCGGATGTGAAAGATCGGGTTAAGGAGACATTATTGAATATCATCCTGAAAAATCAGGCATTGCTATACGACATTCCCGATAATCTTAAAGAGATTCTCACCGCTAATCTGAAATTCTCAAACCCCCTGAAGCTTGAAAAAGCTGCGATTGGGCGATGGAACAAAGATATCCCCGAATTTGTGACAGCTTACAAAGAAATCCGAAACAATGGAATAGTTATTCCACGGGGATATATGCGCCGGCTGATTCTGCTGTGCAGACATCACAATTTGCCTTACACCCTTGACGACCGGCGCCGAGTTTTTCCTGAAAAAGATTTTGTCTTCAAGGGCTGTTTAAAGCCTTTTCAGGAAGATGCCGCAGCAAAAATGCTCCCGAAAGATTTCGGCACATTAAGCGCGCCTACCGGCAGCGGAAAAACCGTCATGGCTCTGTACATGATCGCTCAACGCAGACAGCCGGCTCTTATTGTTGTTCACACCAAAGAACTCGCGCTGCAATGGACGGAGCGGATCAAAACATTTCTGGGCATTCCCGAAAAAGAAGTGGGTTTTATCGGAGCCGGAAAAAAAATCATCGGCGAGAAAATCACGGTGGCTCTGATACAAAGCCTTTACAAATGTGCGGATGAGGCGGCGCAGCACATCGGATATCTGATTGTTGACGAGTGCCATCGTATTCCGAGCCGGACATTTACGGAAGCCGTAACCGCGTTCGACTCAAAATATATGCTGGGCTTATCCGCAACGCCGTGGCGCAGGGATCGGCTGTCTGTGCTGATTTTCTGGTATCTCGGAGACATTCATCATGAAATCGGCAATTCCATGCTGGTAGAAAAAGGACATATTCTTCAGCCGGAAATTATTGTCAGAGAGACCGATTTCAAGCCATATTATGATCCGGTCACAGAATACGGCAAAATGCTTTCCGAGCTTACCGCAAACGATGAGAGAAACCGGCTGATTGCCTCGGATATAGCCGCAGAATCCTTAAATAACAGTGCAGTATCGTTAGTTCTGTCGGACAGAAAAAAGCATTGCGAAACCTTGCAGTCAATTCTGAAATACAAGTTCAAAATCTCTGCCGATCTTCTGACAGGAGATTTGAACGACAGTCAGCGCAAAGCAGTTCATGAACGGCTGAATCAGGGTCAGGTGAAGATATTGATTGCCACCGGGCAGTTGGCGGGCGAAGGCTTTGACTGCAAGGAATTGTCTGCCCTTTTTATCGCAACTCCTATCCGTTTCAGCGGACGGCTCCTGCAATATCTCGGAAGAGTCCTGCGCCCCGCTCCCGGAAAAGAAAAGCCAAGAGTCTTTGACTACGTTGACAGTCATGTGGGACCGCTGAAAGCTGCGGCAATCGCGAGGCAGAAAATCTATACCTGTGTATAATTTTTTGAGATTAAATTCAGATAGATACTGTATTATCCAAGGTTATCCGGAAACAGTCGGAATTTGACATTTTTTTATTTGGCGGATAATATGCTTATCCGAAAGACGCTATTTTTTATAAAAAATTTGAAAATTCAGATAGATATCCCAGAAAGGAATAAGCATGACAACAATTCGGCTTTCAATCGAAGGACAGAAGGCTAATGACGCGGCAACAGATTTTTTCGAACTTCCCAATATTTCAGGCACATGGGAACCTGTCAATGAAACCCGGAGAGACCCGACATTGGAAATCGTCAATGCTGTGGCTATCTTTTCCACTATTACGGGCATTACGATTCAGCAAATCCATTCATGGTATGCGAGCCGAAAAAAAGACAAACGGGTGGATAAGGTGGTGATGATCTGCAAAGACGGTAAACACCGGCTGATGATGAACGATGCCTCGCTTGAGGACATCCGGAAGTTTTTCGAAAAGTGCTGACACATTGTCTGAACCCTGATTCAAGGATTAAAGGATTATCATGATTTCTGTTCAGCCTCCGGAGTGCTGAAATGAAATTTTAGCACAGACTCGGAAATGCTAAAATTTCATTTTAGCACTCCGGATTTCATTGGGCTTGACAGAAATCCTATAATCCTTTAATTAGGTGAATCAGCGTTCAGACAATCAAAAGGAGCCTCTTCATGCAGAAAACTATCCGCATCCATCTTAAACCCGCGGCGAAAGCCCCGCTGCCTTCTGTTGTTTCCAAATATTTCGCAAATGGCAAAGTGCCGACCCGTGAAGCCTTTATCGGACGGCGGCGTGAATTACAGCGATGTCTGCGGAAACTCCGGGGAAAGGATCCGAATATCGCGGTCGCGGGCATTCTGATTCAGGGCATGGGCGGACTGGGAAAAACGAGCCTTGCCTCCCGGCTCTGCGACCGGCTTTCAAATACTTAACCCAACTTGCCACCTATAGCAAAGTACCTGAAATTATCAGAAGTGAAAAAACGGAAGTTTTCGCGGACACTCCGATTTTCCGCTGTTTTAAGGTTTATAGGTCGCAAGTTGGGTTACTTATACGCCCGTGATTTGGGGTTCGGGGAGGATGGACTGATGAACGATTTGCCGGAACAATGCCGGAAAACAGAAGAAAATTGCAACGGTGACGAAAAATGAACCAAAGACTCAGGAAGACAGAAAGCGAAGGGAGTAACTCGAAAGGCTTGGCCTGTGATATCTGCGGAGCGGTGTACGAGTGCCGAACATATACGCTCTTAGGAAAAGAACGGATACGCTGGTCCCCTGTTTGTGATTGCAGAGAGAAAGAACGGGAGCAGAACGCCATAACCCAGCGAATTCTCGCTTTGGACAGCTATACTATCGGAGTCGGGCGGTATCGGGATATGACGCTGAATAACTGGAATGACCGAGGAATTGAAGAACGGATAGACAAGTACATGAAAATGGATGATGAGAAGGATATCTGGTTAGTCCTTCATGGCAGCTATGGGACAGGAAAAACGCATATCGCAGTCGCGGTGGCCCGGCAGTTGTATATGGACAGAGACTGGTCGCCGGGCATCATCCGCTGGGCAGAATACTGCTCCATGGTACAGCAATCATGGAATGACCGCTCTGTGCAGTATTTGGACTGGAAACTGGCATATTCTTCAAGAGTTCTGGTGATAGATGATCTGGATAAAAAAGCTGCTACCGAATGGGCGCTGGGAAAGTTGTATGAGGTCGTGGACTATCGCTATATCCGAAAGCTTCCGACGATCTTTACATTGAACCGGTCTGTTTCAGAATTGGGCCGCATTTGGGATACGGAAAAGCTCCGTGACCTGAAAAACGCTATTGTAAGCCGAATAACGGAGTTGTCTGTAGAAATTAAATTTTCATGGGATGATTACCGATCAAGACAGGACGGATTTGAAAATGAAAAAGCTATATCCGATGGCGGAAATGGCGAAGATCAGAGGAGTGTCACAGAAGGTCATAAAACGATGGATGAGAAATCCGGAGGATCACGGAATGGAAAACGTTGAGATTGGGGTTGTCGGCGGAAGCCGGATCATGCTTTCGGATACGGAACAGAATCGGCCGTCAGGCCCTGCCCGCCCTACATTACGGATTGTGTGTCGTCTGCAAGGATTGTGTGTAAGCATGGATTTCCGGCAAATTGTCTGAACCCTGATTTTCAGGATTAAAAGATTTTCATGATTTCTGTTCAGCCTGCCGGAACGGTCTGACAGAAATCATGCAAATCCTTTAATCAGGCGAATCAGGGTTCGGACAATTTCTGTTCAGCCTGCCGGAACGGTCTGACAGCCAGCCCCCAGTACCCAGTACCCAGTACCCAGTACCCAGTACCCAGCCAACCATGCCTTATTTCAAAACAACAGACAGATGCAGCCTTTACTATGAGATAAAAGACTTTGAATCCTCAAAGCCTGTTCTTGTCTTTCTCAACGGTACGACTCAGACTGCTCTGAATTGGCGGACACATGCCGCAGCAATGAAAGAGCGGTTCCGGGTGCTGATGTACGATGCCAGAGCTTCGGGCGCGAGTGAATCAGGAACACTGCCCCTGTCTCCGGAATGTCATATTTCGGATTTATCCGCGCTGCTCGGTCATCTGAATATTCAAAAGGCAAATATGACAGGTGTCAGTCACGGGGCATATCTCGCGTCTGTCTTTGCCGCGGCATTGCCGGAACGCACTGAGCGGCTTGTATTGTTTGGTGTGGGAGCAAAACGAAGCTGCCGAGCCGAGGCGATCATCAAATCCTGGGCAGAAATTCTGAAATGTGCAGGGCTTGAATGTATGGCACGGGCTTCGCTTCCGATGATTTTCGGAGAAAATTTTTTAAAAAAAAATAAAGGACTTATAGACGGAATGGTAAAAGCCGTTGTCAGAAGAAATAACAAAGAATCTCTCTTGGCACATCTGGAAGCCATGCTTGACTATCCGCCGCTTTCACAGACAGCCCACACGGTCAGCGCGCCCTGTCTTGTCATATCCGGCTCAGATGATCCCCTTGTGCCGGAAACCGCCGCGAGAGAGCTTGCCGATCTTTGCAAAGGGAGATATGAGCAAATCATCGGCGCGGGGCATTCTGTTCCCGCGGAAGTACCTGAACGCTTTCATAATATCCTGCTGGATTTTCTGTAAGTTTTGTAAAACGATTTTGCAAATCGTTTTCTCATGCAGAACGATTTCCGACAAACTGAGTTTCTTAAAGAAACTCAGTTTGTGATCACACTGCCGGACAATTTTTCCCTCGTTCCCAAGCCCCGGCTTCGGGCCGTCTCCCGTCACGGGAAGCCGGGGAGCTTCCCCGGCAGGTGCGTTCCCAAGCCGGGGCTTGGGAACGAGAAAAAAACTCGTTTTGTCAACAGGACGATTTGCAAAATCGTCCTACATGATCATCCTGCGGGATTTTTTTTCTAAAGGTGGCAGATATGACGATAAATAAAAAACCTGATTTCATAACAGGCAAAATTCTGAAACAGATTTATGACGGCAAAACAGATGATCTGCTGACCGCAGGTCTCGGAAAAGACGGTCTTGCGGATACCGTGGCTCCCGCATTTCAAGACCCGGAAAATCCCGCTGCCTCCGAATTGCGGCGACTCGCTGTTTACAGCAATTACAGAGGCATTGTTGACACTTCTTGGGCTGGCGGCTACGGCTGCTTATACGGACCGGCTGTCGGCGCCGGAGGTGACGGCAAAATTCCCGGAAAAGAATATCTCGCATATTCCGATGACGGAACCGGAAAGCAGAAAGTAACGCTGATGGTTCAGATTCCGGACGCTTTTGATCCGAAAAATGCCTGCATCGTAACTGCGCCGTCTTCGGGTTCACGAGGCATTTACGGGGCTATCGGAACCGCAGGCGAATGGGGATTGAAACGGGGTTTTGTTGTTGTTTACACGGACAAAGGAACCGGCATGGGCATCCATGATCTGGACAGCAATGCCGTGAATCTTATCAATGGACAAAGGGCAGACGCGGATACAGCCGGAGAGGATTGCAATTTCAAATCAGATGCCGACCGACAGTTTATCGAGAATCATCCCCATCGGCTGGCATTCAAACATGCACATTCGCAGCAGAATCCTGAGAAAGACTGGGGCAGGAATGTGCTTCAGGCTGTCAGATTTGCTTTTTATGTGCTGAACCTTGAGGAAAATTTCGGGAAACGCACAGACAGCGGGGAAGTGTTGCAAACTCTGAGTCCCGATAATACTGTCGTAATCGCATCCGGTATTTCCAACGGCGGCGCTGCGTCTCTGCGCGCTGCGGAACAGGATACCGAATATCTCATTCACGGCATTGCGGTTTCAGAGCCGAATGTCTCTCCCCAGGCAAAAGAATCGCTCATTATCCGGCAGGGAGATAAGGAATGGGCTTATCCGAATCACAGCCGGAGTCTTTTGGATTGCTGCACTCTGCTGAATCTTTATCAGCCCTGCACGAACCTTGCCGCAGAACTCGGAATTCCGGCAGATGATTTTGCGGGGACAATCCGCTGCGCGTATCTTAAAGACATGGGATTGCTTAAATCCGATACGATTGAGGCGCAGGCACGGGAAGCACAGGAAATCATCAATAATTACGGTATCCTCACCGAGCAGAACATGATTCAGCCTTTTCACTCCCGCGCCGGTATTGCGGAAAGTCTTGCCGTCACATACACCAATGCTTACGGACGGTTCAGCGTCATGGATATGCTCTGCGGCTACAGTTTTGCTGCAATTCATGCTGAGACAAAAATGCCGACAGCAATGACTCAGGCGCAATCAGCTGCTCTGTTTTCCATCGGAAACGGTATTCCGCCGACCGGAAGCGTGACTCTGTTCAGGGAAAAATTCCAAGACAGTTCCGTGTCCTCGTCAGGCATAAGTAACCGGAATCTTGAAGGCGCACTCTGCCTCCGCAGTCTTGTAACCGGAAAAGATGCCGCTGGCAATCCGCTCACAGGAGAGGCGCGGGAAAAACATGAGCGGGTAATGAAGGGTATTTCCGAAATCCGATGTTCGGGAAATCTGCACGGACTGCCGGCAATCATTGTGCATGGCAGAAACGATGCGATATTGCCGCCGAATCATACTTCCCGTGCATATTACGGATTAAATAATTTGACCGAAGCCGCAGAGAGTAATCTTCATTATTACGAAGTATTGAACGCCCATCATCTTGATGCCTTGAATGCTTTGCCGGGATTCAATTCGGCATATATTCCGCTGCATTATTACTATATTCAGGCTCTTGATCTGATGTACGATCATCTCCGAAACGGCAAAACTTTGCCGCCTTCCCAGTTAATTCGGACCGTTCCGAGAGGAGTGAATGAAGACGGCACAGTTCCGCCCCTTGCCGCGGATCATCTGCCGGACATATCCCCGGACCCGGCAGATGAGAACAGCATTGAATTTGTGAACGCGACAACGCTGGCTATTCCCGAATAATCGGAATTTATCCGGAGTGCAAAACCATTTTAACAAGATTGGCATTTTTGCACTCCGGACCATCGGTTTATTCAGAAGAAATCCCAAGTTCTCTGAGCTTTGCCGCAAGCCGGTCAGCGCGTTCTTTTTCCTGTTGAAATTGTTTTTCTGCGGATTCCGCTCTCAGCTTTTCTGCTTCAGCCCTCAGATATTCCGATTCAGCACGCTGCTTCTCAGCCTGATAAAAAGGCAGAATAAACCGCTGATAAAGTTTGTCTTCAGCCATGTCTTTGAGAGAAGGCTGCCGGTATAAATCGGAAAGCCGGAATTGAAAACCGGGCAGGACATCGGATTGGATAATCCCACCGGGACCCGCTTTGATCTGCCTGTATTTCCCTTTATTTCTGCGCCAGAACGCTGTTTCGCTCTTTTTTGCATCTAAAATATAATATTCCCGAACCCCGATAACCTGATATTCGATTTTTTTCACGACCGTATCCCGCTCGATTTCTCTGATTGAGGAATCGGACAGTGCTTCGATGCAGATATCCACGATGCCGGAATAGGTGTGATCCTCATGATGCAGCGCGGCAGGATTGCTGTCTAAAACCACGGACAGATCGGGTTTCCGGATTGTTGTTTTAAGAGGCATTTTCAGACGGAAGCCCATTTCAAGAGCGAACATCTTTCCAATAGGATAAACCGTAAGAAAATGGTCCAGCGTTCTGTGAAACCATTTGTACATCAGATAACCAGCATAATCGGACACCGGCACTTCCTCCAGAATTCCGTTGTTCCATTCATAATTGAAATAGGGATGCCCATAATATCTTTCCCAATATTCTTCCTCGGAAACCCTGCGTCCGTCTTCGGAGAATTCATCATCTTCCGGCAGTATCGGATCAGCAGGATACAGTTCTTTTAACGCCTCCATAATGTCCTCCATATCGGCTCCGATATTGAAGCATTCAGCTTTTTTGAAAAGCGTCAATCATAGCATCTATCGCGGCTCTGAGTTTCTCCATATCCTGAAAAAGCTGCTCCCTTTCCGACTGCTCCATATCCGCGGCATTTATCTTTCCGATATGGGAAATCAGCCCTGCAATTTTTGACGACAGCCAGCCCGCGGATATTCGGCGGGGAAACAGGGAGCGTTTCTTTCCGGTGAGTTCCTTGACCTGATCCGATTTCAGATTTCCTGCTTTGATCTTCTCGAAAAGAGCGGTCATTTTTTCGGGTGTTTTCTGCCTGACAATCTCAAACAGCATCCTTTTCGGATAAATGTCGACGCGTCGACATTCTTCCTTCACCGATTCCGGCAGCTTGTTCAGGCTCAGAATTTCCGTCACAGTGGCACGGCTTTTGCCCACAATATGGGCGAGATTCTCATGTGTATGACTGTATTCCCGGATCATCCGTTCCATAGCTTCTGCCTCTTCGATGGGATTCAAGTCTTCACGCTGAATATTTTCGATAAGAGCGATTTCCGCAGGCTCGCCTTTGGTGATGACAGCCGGAATGGTTTTCAGCCCCGCGTCTTTCGATGCTCTTAAACGCCGCTCTCCGGCAACCAAATAGAAATGTCCGTCTTCTCCGAACCGGACGGCAATCGGCTGAATCACTCCGGTACGCTGAACAGAGAGCGTGAGTTCCGCCATTTTTTCAGGATCGAAATGCTTTCTCGGCTGATACGGATTTTCCCGGATGGAATCCACCTCGATTTTCAGAAAATCCCCGTCATCGTACCGCGCGGCAGTACCCTGGACAGCAGGGATTTCCTGAAGATTTTTATCTGCGTTCCGCGCAAGGCGGGTGTCGGATTCTGCCAATTGTTCTTTTATTGATTTTGCCATAATGCGGTCAGTTCCTTCATCAGATTCCCGTAATCCTCAGCCCCGGGGCTTTTGGATTTGGTCAGCCATATCGGTTTTCTCAGCATGGCAGCCTGATTCAGTGCCTCGTTCTGCCTGATTCTGGTTTTGAGCAGCATATCGCTGTAGGGTTTCAGCTGATTGAAAACCCAGTTGTTGCTGACTTTGGCAGAGGACTGGAATTTGGTCAGAAAAATCCGCATCTGTTTTTTCCTGTCAAATCCGTTTCCCTTCACTTCGGTGATTTTGTTTATCAGATTTCCGAATCCTTCAAGGGAATAACGCCCGATATCGCAGGGAATCAGAATGAAATCGGACGCAAACACGGCATTTACGGTCAGAAGCCCCAGCGAAGGATGAGAGTCAATGAAAATATAGTCGTACTGAGTCAGAGACGAGATGCTTTTGTGAAGATAGGTTTCCCGCCATGTCATGGGAATGAGTTTCTGCTCGGTATTTCCGAGGCTGAAATCCGAAGGCGCGATAAAAAGCCCCGGAATCTGGGTTTCCTTTATAATGTCCGCGATATTCGCCTCTCCGAGCAGTACGTCGCTCATGGAGCGGCCGAGTTCTTCCGGCTCCGTTCCCATTCCCGCTGTGGAATTTGCCTGCGGATCAAAATCCACCAGCAGTATTTTTTTACCTGTCCTTGCCATAGCCGAAGCCAGATTGACCGCGGTGGTGGTTTTGCCTACGCCGCCTTTCTGATTGGCGATACTTACAATTGTCATGCTGCCTCCTGAATTGTGTTTGTTCCCAAGCCGGGGCTTGAGAACTGTTTTGACAAAAAAACGATTTGGAAAATCGTTTTACGACCGATTGTGTTCCCAAACCGGGGCTTGGGTAAAAATATCAGAATCAGCAGATCGAAAATGCCCTCCGGCCGCTCCCGGCGGACTGACGGTCATTTTTATCCTTCGGCGCCGGAAATGCCTGGGATTTGTCAATCCCAGGCGGGCATTTCCGAGTACTTCGGGAAAGCTTTCGATCTACTGAGAATGTATTCTTTAAAGCTTAATTCTTAATTTCTTACAATGCAACCGGATTTCTGTTTTTTATGATAATGCTGCCCGGATTTCATTTCCGTTTTCCCTTTACTTATTCGGTGAATGAATTTATACGGTCAGAAACCCGACGATGAAAGGAAAAACCCATCATGCGAGTATTATTCTGGTATTGCGGGCAGTTTAACTGGACTCCGGCGATAAAAACGATAGAAGATGTTCCCGATGCCGTTCCCGCAGAAAATGAAAAGACTGTGGCGGCTTTTGTCCATGTGGAACCAAGGGATATTGATAACAGCAGTTCGGCAGAGACCAAATTGGTGAAAAACGCCAAATGGATGGCGCGGAAATGGGATGTCACAAAGATCATTCTGCATTCCTTTACCCATCTGGGAGAAGAAAAGGCAGAGCCTGTTCAGGCAAAAGCCCTGCTCGACCGGGCGCAGAAACGGCTGGAAGGATCAGGCTATCTGGCAATACAGACTCCTTACGGCTATTTTCTCGACCTTGAAATCAAGGCGCAGGGACATCCGCTGGCACGGATTTACAAAGAATTCTGATTTTTAACCGCTAATGGACGCTAATAAACGCCAATTAATCAGGAAAATAAATTCAAGTGTAAGCTGATTTTTAACCGCTAATGGACGCTGATAAACGCCGATTAATCAGGAAAATAAATTCAAGTGCGTAAGTCGTAAAACTTAAAACTTGCTTTAAAAATTGAAAGTGCTTATACTGCTTTATCCTTTTAACGGTCAACCCTTTAAACTCCGGATACAGGAAATGGATAAACTGATTTGCAGAGAATTCACCCCCGGACGCCGCTTTATGGGGCGTCTTCCTCATGGCAAAGATATCATCGGCGTTATCGAGACATTCTGCAAAGAAAACTCGGTTCGGACCGCGACATTCTCGCTGATCGGAGCGGTTTCCGCCGCGACACTCGGCGCGTATGATCAGAAACAGTTGGTTTACGTGACCTTCAGGGAAAAAGCAGCCCTTGAAATCCTGAGCTGCATAGGCAATATTTCATTGAAAGAAGGCAGTCCCTTTGTCCATGCCCATATTGTCTTAGGCGATGAACAGGGAAAGGTCATCGGCGGACATCTTTTTTCAGAAACCGTTATTTTTGCAGGAGAAATTGAAATTCGGGAACTTACAGGTCCCCGGCTGGAAAGAGCTTATGATCCGGCAACAGGTCTGGCATTATGGGCGCCGGGTGTCTGAGGCTGTCTGTTCATATAAGACGGTAGCAGGTAACAAGTTGCAGGTAACAAGTTTGCAACCTGTTACTTGTAACCTGTTACCTGTTACCTATAACCTGTTACCTGTTACCTATAACCTGTAACCTGTTACCTATAACCTGTAAGTACATGGGCATATATTTTCAGACATCGGACAGCCTGAAAAACTGAGTTTCTTAAAGAAACTCAGTTTTTAAAATGTAAGAAAACTTTTGTCCGGGTAGTTAACCTGTCACCTGTTACAAAAAAGTCCGGTATCTCCGGCAGAGCCGAAGAGCCGCAGAAGGAGATTATCATGCAGATTTCTGTTACAAAAGCAAAAGATTTGAAACCCAAACCCGATGAATCCAAACTCGGGTTCGGGAACCTGTTCACAGACCATATATTCAATATGGATTACAACCCGGATAAGGGATGGCATCATCCGCGCATCGAACCTTACGCGCCGATTGTGATGGATCCGGCAACTATGGTGCTTCATTACGGTCAGGCAGTGTTCGAAGGACTCAAAGGCTACAGAACTGCTTCGGGCAAGATTCAGCTTTTCCGCGCAAAAGACAATTTTGCCCGGATGAACCGTTCCTGCAACCTTCTCTGTATCCCTGAATTAGATACAGACCTTCTGCTGGAAGCCTTGAAAGCACTGCTGAAGGTTGAAAAAGACTGGGTTCCCAAAGCCGAGGGAACTTCTCTGTATATCCGGCCCACGGTGATCGCGACCGATCCGTATCTCGGTGTGCGTGCTTCCAAGACTTACCGGTATTTTGTCATTCTTTCGCCGGTAGGCGCGTATTATGCCGCGGGATTCAATCCCGTGAAAATATGGATTACCAAGAATCATGTCCGTGCGGTCCGCGGGGGCATCGGCGAAGCCAAGACGCCTGCAAATTATGCCGCGAGTCTGCTTGCCGGGGACCGGGCAACGAAAAACGGCTATGCTCAGGTTTTATGGTTGGACGGTGTGGAGCAGAAATATGTGGAAGAAGTCGGATCCATGAATATCTTTTTTGTAATCAAAGACGAACTGATCACACCCATGCTCAACGGCAGTATCCTGCCCGGCATTACGCGGGACTCTGTGATCGCCCTTGCAAAACACTGGAAAATCAAGGTGTCGGAGCGGAAAATCAGCATTGATGAGGTTATAGACTCGCACCGGTCAGGAAAGCTTCAGGAAATCTTCGGTTCCGGGACCGCCGCGGTCATTTCGCCGGTAGGAGAAATGAAATACTGCGATGAAATTATGAAGGTCGGCGACGCCAAGGTTGGTCCGCTGGCGAACCGGTTTTTCAAAGCCTTGACCGATATTCAGTACGGCAAAGCCGAGGACCCGATGGGATGGATGGAGACGGTCTGCTGAAAGAGGTGAGAGGTACGAGGTGAGAGGTACGAGGTGAGAGCCTCTGACCCCGCACCTCTGACCCCGCACCCCTTTCTCACACATACTGCCCCGCACACCAGCCCGATGACCATGCCCATTGGAGATTGTAACCGCCCAGATGTCCGCTCACATCGAGCACTTCGCCGATGAAAAACAGTCCCGGAGTCTCACGGGCTTCCATGGTCTTTGACGAAATGCTTTCGCAGTCAACTCCGCCCTTTGTCACCTCGGCAGTCCGATATCCCTCGGTTCCGGCAGGTTTAAGAGTCCATTGCCTCAGCGCGGCAGTAATTTCTTTGAAATGTTTGTGAGAAAGAGTCTGCAACCGGCGTTCCGCGACATCATTCATCAGTATTGTCACAAGGCGTCTGGGCAGATATTCCGCCAGTACGGATTTCAGTTTCCGCTGGGTTTGCCGTTGCTGTTCTGCTTTCAGCACAGCAAACAGATCGGTTTCCGGCAGCAGATTGACCGTAATCTCTTCGCCGGGCTGCCAGTACAATGACATTTGCAGAATTGCGGGACCGCTAAGACCGCGGTGAGTAAATAAGATATTCTCACGGAAACTTTGCCTTTTGTTGCTGACCACGGCATCAACCGCAATACCGGACAGGGCTGACAGCTTTTCTTTATCTTCAGGCTGAAGCGTAAACGGAACCAGCCCGGCTTCGCGCTGCCAGACCTTGATATTAAACTGCCGGGCAATTTCATAGCCCAAAGGACTTGCCCCGGCTGCGGGTACAGACAGCCCGCCTGTGGCAACAACAATGCTGCGGCAGAGCCAGTTTCCCCTATCGGTATGAATTTTGAAACGATATCCGTCCCCGTTGGCAATGTTTTCTATTTTCCCC
>DYRK01000056.1:15400-17365 GCA_020718785.1 Desulfatirhabdium butyrativorans
CGTTCCCAAGCTGGGGCTTGGGAACGAGGGGTAAACGATATCCGTCCCCGTTGGCAATGTTTTCTATTTTCCCCCCGTTCCCAAGCTGGGGCTTGGGAACGAGGGGTAAACGATATCCGCTCCCGTTTCCAAACCCCGGCTTAGTCTCCTCATTCCCAAGCCCCAATTTATCGCCCTCGTTCCCAAGCCCCAATTTATCGCCCTCGTTCCCAAGCCCCAGCTTGGGAACGCTTATTTTTTTTATTTCCGAATCCATCTGAAAAGAGACTCCGGACTGTCCGCACTCGGATAAAAGCATATTCCCCTCGTTCCCAAGCCCCAGCTTGGGAACGCTTATTTTTTTTATTTCAGAATCCATCTGAAAAGAGACTCCGGACTGTCTGCACTCGGATAAAAGCATATTCAGAATATCGCGGGAACTGCCGTCACAAAAAAACCGTCCATGCTCTCTCTCGCTGAACGCGATATGATATTTCTGCACTGATGCCAGAAAATCCCATTGGGTGTAGCGGCTGAGAGCAGACTTGCAGAAATGTGGATTATGGGAAATATAATTTTCGGCACTGATATTGCGGTTCGTAAAATTGCAATGTCCGCCACCGGACATCAGGAGTTTCTGCCCCGGATGCGTTGCATGATCTATGACAAGCACTTTTCTGCCACGCCTGCCCGCTTCCGACGCGCACATCAGCCCGGACGCGCCGGCTCCGATTATGATGACATCTGTCAGCAGATTATTCGCGGGCATTATGTCTGATTTCTCCTCGTTCCCAAGCCCCGGCTTTGGAACGCTCCACTATTTTCTCCTCGTTCCCAAGCCCCAGCTTGGGAACGCTCCACTATTGTGCTGAAATATTCCGGTACCTCGGTTTCAAAAAAAAGTTCCTTGTGCGAGGAAGGATGTCTGAAGGAAAGTGACAAGGCATGAAGTGCCAGCCGTCTGTATGCGGATATCTCTTTTCCATATCTTTTGTCCCCCACGACCGGATGTCCCATGTCAGCCAGATGCACTCGTATCTGATGCTTCCTGCCTGTCAGCAGAGCGATTTCCAGCAAAGAAAAATTTTTTGCAGTCAGTATCACTTTATAAGCAGTGGAAGCAAGCTTTCCTTTTTCAGGATCAGGTGTGGAATAGACGCTGTAAGCTTTGTTTTCAGCCAGATAACTCGTAATAGTCCCGGATTCCTTCCCGCACCTGCCGTGAACTGCTGCGATGTACTTCTTTTTTGTTTCTTCCCATCGGCTCTGCAAACGGATTTTTGACTCTTCGTTCTTCGCGAAGAGAAGTATTCCGGATGTTTCTCTGTCCAAACGGTGAACGATGAAAATGCGGTTCCTTGATTTGGCACAGCCTTTGCGGACATAATCTGTCAGGGCAAAATAAGCTGTCCGTGATTTTTCTCTGTCTGTTCCCATTGTCAGGAGACCCGAAGGCTTGTCCGCCACAAGAATGTCGCTGTCTTCGTAAATAATCCCAAGTCCTTTGGGCAGAAATCTGCTGTTCTGCCCGCACGATATCCGGTCATTTCCATTGTGTTTCCGTATGTTGCAGATCATATCCTTAGCCTTGTCATGCCCGCCCGAGCTTCAGGGTCAGGCTTACTGTTTAACCATGCCGAGAAGTATTCCGAGAATTTTTCCGGGATTTTTAATATAATAATCTTCGATATCTATGTATGCAATATCTGATTCCAATTTCAGAAACTTCCACGCATGACCGGTTGTGACAGCACCGAATACATGAGAAACTGTCTGACCTTCCCGCTCATTATAAATCCTTGCGCCTATCATTTCCGCAATACACTGCCCAAAACCTTTGACGATTTTTTCATTTTTGGCCTCGACCAATGCCACAGCAGGAGCCTCTAAAAACATCTGTTCGGAAGACCTGCTGATAAGAAAATCGCAGAATTCCATGCCCGGTGTTTACCGGCAATGTGCTGTATGTTATACCGATTTTTGGTC
>DYRK01000548.1:0-1081 GCA_020718785.1 Desulfatirhabdium butyrativorans
TCCTACCCGATCATCCGGCTGAATGTCGTATTTATCTCTGAGAAAATGGGCAATCCGGTTCGCGTGTTCGTTTAACTCCCGATAAGTGAGTTCTTTGTCTTCAAAAACCACTGCGATATTATCCGGCGTTTTTTCCACCTGCTCCTCGAATAAGTCAACAACCGTTTTATCAAGAGGATAATCTGCTGCTGTATCATTAAATTCAACTAATATCTGATGCCGCTCCGCTTCGGTGAGCATAGGCAGATCCGAAACACTCTGATCCGGGTTTTCAGCGATCCCTTGGGCCAAGGTCTTAAAATGCCCGGCCATGCGCTCAACTGTAGCCGCGTCAAACAGGTCCGTATTGTACTCCAGCGCGGCTGACACGCCCTGATCTGATTCAGCCATGACTAAGGTTAAATCAAAGGGAGCGAGCTGCTGCTCCGGCTTCAGGGATTCCAGAGTCAATTTTCCCATATTCATCACACCGCCTGCTTCTTTGACGATGAACTGCGGAGGAATATCAACCCGGTGGGACCGTTGCAGAACACACATCACCTGAAACAGCGGCGACCAGCTCATATCGCGCTCCGGCTGCAATTTCTCAACCAGAAGCTGGAAGGGATAATCCTGATGTCTCAATGCGTCCAATACGGTCCGACGCACCTGTGCGAGAAATTCCCTGAAACTCGGATTTCCGGACAGATCAGCCCGCAGTACAATCGGATTGACCAGATATCCCAGCAGGTCTTTGAACTCATAGCGGCTGCGCCCTGCCGCAGGAGAACCTACCGTAATATCTTCCTGATCCGTGTAGCGGTACAGCAATACCTGAAACACTGCCAGAAGCGTCATATACAGCGTCGCACCCGAGGCATTTGCCACATCCTTTATTTTTTGAGTCAATTCTCTGCCGATATTAAACCCGCGGGATGCACCGTTATAGGTCTGCACCGGCGGACGGGGACGGTCCGTGGGCAGATTCAGCACAGGCAGTTCGCCGGAAAGCTGCTTTTTCCAGTATTTCCAAAGTCTTTCTCCTTCGGGACCTGCCAGCATTTCCTCCTGCCAGCGGACATAATCGCCGGGGGACGGTTGC
>DYRK01000548.1:1181-4023 GCA_020718785.1 Desulfatirhabdium butyrativorans
GCCGGGGGACGGTTGCTGACGCTTGCCCTTCATACAATGTCCTAAGCTCATCCAGCATCACCGAAAAAGACCACATATCGGTTGCAATATGGTGAATATTCAGCAACAGGACCTGTTCCTTTTCGGAACGCTTAAACAGAGATACCCGCATAACCGGTCCTTTTTCAAGATCAAAAGGACGATGACTTTCCTCATTCAGATGGGAAGTCAATTCTTCTTCTGTCCATGCCGAAGCATCTGTTTCTGTGAACCAGCCTTCGGAATCTTCACGGATTTCCTGCACCGGTTCGCCGTCACGCATGGCATAGACGGTCCTGAGAGAAGGATGACGCAGAATCAGGGCATGAAATGCCTCGCGCAAAGCTGAACCGTCCGCTTCGCGGATACGCACGGCAAAAAACACATTGTAAGCCGCACTTTCCGGCGCAAGCTGGTACATGAACCATAAGGATTTCTGGTTGTGAGAGAGGTTAGAGGTGAGGGGTAAGGGGTGAGAGGTACTCTCCTCTGACCCCTTACCCCGGACCTCTGACCTTCTCATCTGAGCAAACTCGGCTGCCAGTTGTTCAATACTCGGTCCTTCGAGAAGCCGCGTCATGGGACAGTTGATCTCCAGATCAACTGCAATACGCTGTTCCAGTTCCACTGCGCCCAAAGAATCAATGCCCATAGCGGTCAGCGGTTCTTTGCTGTCCACTCGGGACGGGTCTGTTTTCAGCAGGGCCGCGGTCAGATTTTTAAGATTAGGATATTGTCAGGGACTGTTTTTCTTCAGGAGAAGCAGACCGCAGCGCTGAGACAGACAGACTGAGAGCCTCCTGCAATTTGTCTGCCCGGATCAACCGGCTTTGCTGAATATCGCCGCCGACCACATCAAGGCTTCTGTTGAGAAACTGTTCCCGGCAGGCATGACGCTGAATCTTGCCGCTGGATGTTTTGGAAATGGTTCCGGGTTTAAGCAGCAACACCGCGTACACCTGCAGTTCATGCTGTTCGGATACAGCCCTGCGGATTGCTCTGACTGCTTCGTCAAAATCCACAGGCTGACGGACATCCGGGCTGAACCAGGGATCAACCTCGGGCAGACGCCGTTCAGATGAACGACGGTCTGATTCTGCGGGGAGTCCGTCTGCTTTCTGACGCCTTTCGAAATGACGGCGCTCGATTTCAGCCGCGATAACCAGACGTTCCTCTCCTTCTGTTTCCACTGAAAAAGCCGCGCTGCATCCCTGACGCATCATGGGGTAGCTTTTTTCAACAGTCAGTTCGATATCCTGGGGATAATGGTTTCTGCCCCGGATAATAATAAGGTCTTTGAGCCTGCCCGTGACAAAAAGTTCCCCGTCCTGAATAAAGCCCATGTCGCCTGTACGCAGAAAAGTACCTTCGCCGGTGCCGGAAAGACAGGCATGAAAAGTTTCTCTGCTTTCTTCAGGCTTTTCCCAGTAACCCTGAGCCATGCTTTTGCCTGAGACCCAGATTTCTCCGACCTCGTCCGCGGAGGCAGTCCGCAGAGTTTCGGGTTTTACAATCGCAATCAGCAGTTCGGAAGGCATTTTTCCGCATCCCACCAGTGCCCGGGCAGTTTTATCCTCTTCATTCACGGGAATTATCCGATGCTGCTCAAGAGCGTTTCCGTCAAGGCTTCGGATCACAGGCAGTTCTTTTTTGACGCCTCCGGATACAAACAGAGTTGCTTCTGCCAGACCGTAGCAGGGATAAAAAGCCTCTCTGCGGAAACCGCAGTCATGGAAAGCATCGGCAAAGCGTTCCATGGTTTCGGGCCGCACAGGTTCGGATCCGTTGAAGGCTATTTCCCAACTGCTAAGATCAAGGGCTTCCCGCTGTTCCGGCAGAATCTTGTGAACACATAAATCGTAAGCAAAATTGGGGCCTCCGCTGACTGTTGCTTTATAACGGGAGACTGCTTCAAGCCATCGGAACGGTTTCTGTAGAAAAGCGGCCGGCGACATGATTACAGCGGGAAAAGCTCTGTAAAGCGGCTGAATAATTCCGCCTATAAGTCCCATGTCGTGATAGGGCGGCAGCCAGATTACCGCGCAGGCATTGTCTTTATTCTGAAAAGAATTGTGGATCATCGCGGAATTGTGCAGGAGATTTCCGTGACTGACCATCACGCCTTTGGGTGTGCCTGTTGATCCTGAGGTGTACTGAAGGAACGCAAGCGTATCCCTGTTCACATCGGGTTCCCGCCAATCCGACGAGTCAATATCGGAACCGTCATCTGTGGCAATCCAGCGGATATTTGCCGCTGCCGGTATTTTTGAAAACAGAGGCTGTGCCGCGGCAAGAATCGGCGAAAGGGTGAGAGCGATATGCGGCTGTGCATTTTTCGCAATTCCCAGCAGGCGGGGAAGTGTCCGTTCGGGTCGGGCAGGATGAGGCGGATAGACCGGCACGGCAATAATTCCCGCGTACAGGCATCCGAAAAAAGCAACAATATAGTCAAGCCCGGGGGGATAGAGCAGCAATGCCCGGTCGCCTGCGGTTCCGACAGACTGCAATCGGACTGCGGCGATCCGCGCCCGGCGGTCCAATTCCTGATATGTCAGTCTGCCTGCTTCGGATTCTCCGTCTTTCAGAAAAATATAAGCAGATGAAATCGGCTGATGACAGGCTCTGTAACGCACAAGGTCTGTCAGATCGTTCATATTGTCAGGGCTTCGGTCTGAAAATGAGGCAGCCATATTTTTCTCCCGTATAAATAGTGTAATTCTGGATATCAGACAACTGAATCAAAGTCAAGAAAATATATTGCACTGTCCGGAATAGTTAAATTCTCACGTTCCCAAGCCCCTGCTTGGGAACGCACCAGCCGGGG
>DYRK01000549.1 GCA_020718785.1 Desulfatirhabdium butyrativorans
GGAACCTCCCCGGCAAGTGCGTTCCCAAGCCGGGGCTTGGGAACGAGAAAAAAAATCACCGATTCCGTCAAAAAACTAAACGATCCGGAAGGATAAGGCAAGCTTTTTTTTTCAAAGGTTCCAATGTGGGGACACGCCGCCGGCGTGTCCCTACAGAAAATTAAATTGACGGAATTTCCTATTATGATATATTTCAGGCATGAAGGAATCCGTGTCAGAAACGGTAGGGGCAAAAAATTTTTTGCCCCTACCGGCAAAATTTTTTTGCCCGTACTCATACAGGAGATGAAAACGCATAATGACAGACCAGCATCCGAACGATCAGAATATTTTAATTGTGGATGACAATCCCGTGAATCTGCGTCTTTTAGGCGGTATTCTGAGGGAAGAGGGCTATAAAGTCAGCGCCGTCGTGTCAGGACGGATGGTTCTGCAGTCAGCCCTGAATTCGTACCCGGATCTGATTCTGCTGGATATTCTCATGCCTGAAACAGACGGCTACGAAGTCTGCCGGCAATTGAAAGCAGAGGAGAAAACCCGCGACATCCCGATTATTTTTGTCAGCGCGCTCAACGAAGTTATGGACAAAGTCAAAGCCTTTACCGTGGGCGGCGTGGATTATATCACCAAACCTTTCCAGACCGAAGAAGTGCTTTCACGGATCCGTACCCATATCAGTCTCCGCAGACTTCAGAAAGACATGAAAGAGAAAAACGATCATCTCAGAGAAATTCAGAGCGATCTCCGGAAAGCAAAAGATGAGGCTGAACAGGCAAACCGGTCCAAAAGCGAATTTCTTGCAAATATGAGCCATGAAATCCGGACTCCGCTCAATGCTGTCATAGGTCTGAGCTATCTGGCAATGCAGACCGAACTGAGCGCGAGACAGCGCGATTATCTGATCAAAATCCAGAGTTCGTCATACTCGCTGCTCGGCATCATCAACGATATTCTGGATTTTTCCAAAATAGAGGCAGGCAAATTGGATATCGAATCGGTCCGATTTGATCTCGAAGATGTCCTGGAAAATCTTTCCAATCTGGTGAGTATCAAAGCCGAAGAAAAAGGGCTTGAACTGATTTTCAAAACTGCCGAAGATGTTCCCTTTCTGCTGATCGGGGATCCGCTGAGGACAGGGCAGATTCTCCTGAATCTGACAGACAACGCGGTCAAATTCACAGAAAGCGGGGAAGTGGTGGTGAAAACCGAAAAAGTTCCGAATGAACAGGGACAGAATCCGGACACGGTCCGGCTGAAATTTTCCGTGCAGGATACCGGCATAGGACTCACCGGAGAACAGATCGGCAGGCTGTTTCAGTCCTTTACGCAGGCAGACGGCTCTGTCACCCGCAAATACGGCGGCACAGGACTGGGACTCGCTATCTGCCGGCATCTCGCGGAAATGATGGGCGGCAATGTTTCTGTTTCCAGCGAACCGGGCAAAGGAAGCATCTTTTCATTCACCGCGGTGTTCGGCCGTCAGGCAGAAAACCTCGCGCTCCGTCTGACCCCGAAAGCAGACCTTCGGGGAATACGCGTGCTGGTCGCTGATGACAATGCCACATCGCGGCGCATCTTAAAAGAAATGCTGGAATCCTTCACGTTCAGGGTGACAACTGTGGATTCAGGCAAAGAAGCGCTTTTGGAATTAGACAGGTCCGAAAACGATCCCTTTGACCTTATACTCATGGATTGGCGGATGCCGGGCATGGACGGTATCACTGCCACCGAAAAGATCAAAAAGAAAAGCCCGCGGCTCTCCCGGATACCGTTTATTCTCATGGTGACTGCCTACGGAAGAGAAGAAGTGATCCGAAAGGCGCGGGACGCGGGGGTGGATGCTTTTCTGATAAAACCGGTCAATCCCTCGGTCCTGTTTGATACGATAATGGAAGGGCTGGGTCAGGAAGCCGGCAGGGAATCGCGTGTATCGGGCATGGAAATCTTTGACCCCGATATGCTGAAACCTGTAAGAGGGGCGTCGGTTCTTTTGGTCGAAGACAATCGGATCAATCAGCAGGTTGCCGCGGAACTGCTGGAAAATGCGGGGCTTATTGTGACCGTGGCAAACAACGGCAAAGAAGCAGTCCAGATGGTTGAGGAAATGAAATTCGATCTCGTCTTTATGGATGTGCAGATGCCTGAAATGGACGGCATCCGCGCTGTCGGGGTGATCCGCAATGATCCGCGCTTTGCAGACCTGCCGATCATCGCCATGACTGCCCATGCTCTGACAGGTGACCGCGAACGATTTCTGGAAAGCGGCATGAACGATCATCTGCCCAAACCCATAAAGCCGGAAAAACTCTTTGCCGCGCTGCTGAAATGGATAAAACCGGCTGACAGAGGCGCGGGACATGCTCCCCGGACAGGCGAACCCGAAGATGATTTCCCTTTCCCGGAAACTCTGCCGGGAATTGATATTCAGATCGGGCTGCGGAATCTCGCGGGCAATAAAAACAAATTCAGAAAACTGCTTATTCAGTTTGCAGAAGACTTCGGGGATACGGAAGAGCGGATGCGCGATATTTTAGACAAAGGAGATGTGAAGGCAGGGGAACGGCTGATCCACACTCTGAAAGGCGTGGCAGGGAATATCGGCGCGGAAACGCTCTGGTCGGTCTCGGAATCCTTTGAACGGGCCATGAAATGCTGCGCTTCGGATAATTTTCAGATACTTATGAGACATTTCGGAGAAGCCATGGGCCAGGTGCTTGAATCCGCGGCTGTCCTGAAACAGATCCGGTCCGGAGAATCCCGTCCGATTACGGACTACGAGCCGGAAAAAGCAGGTCCGCTCCTGATCCGGATCAGGAACATGCTGCGCGAAAACGATCTGGTGGAAGAAGAACTGCTGGCAGAGCTGATCCGCTATCTCGGAAATTCCGGTTTCGGAGAAACGGTCTCGCGGCTTCAGGAGCATATCGAAAGGTTCGACTATGAGAAGGCAATGAAGGTTCTCAACGATCTTGCGCGTAACATGAATGTGACCTTGGACACAGGAGACCATATTGAGGAGGAGTGCGGAAATGAAAAAATAAAATCTCTTCAGGATTAGGAGTTACGCAGTTGCATGATTTTTAACCGCTGACGGACGCTGATAAACGCCAATTAATCGGGAAAATAAATTCAAGTGCGTAAGTCCTGAGGATTTTATTTTTTCTTTTTCGCAAGGAAAAAAGCAAAACCATTTTAACGAGATCGGCATTTTTGCACTCCGGAAAGGCAAAATAATATAATGAACAGCAAGGCTGAAAAATACACGATACTGATTGTTGACGATATGCCCATAAATCTTCAGGTGCTTTCCGATTTCCTGAAATCCGACTATCATATCAAAGTCGCGACTGCAGGAGCCAAAACCATTGAAATCGCATTGTCGCCGAATCCGCCGGATATAATTCTTCTGGATATTATCATGCCGGAAATGGACGGACTCGAAATATGCCGCCGCCTTAAAGACAATCCGGAGACAGCAGATATACCGATAATTTTCATCACGGCAAAGGGGGCAGCCGAAGATGAGATGCTCGGACTGGAACTGGGGGCTGCCGATTATATCTCAAAACCCTTTCATCCCGCGGTGGTGAAAGCCCGGATAAGAACCCAGCTCGAACTGAAGGAATACAGATGCCGCCTGAAGCAGATGAACAGGGAACTTCAGCAGTCATTGAAAGAAGCGGAAATTTTCAGCGGCTTTCTTCCCTTCTGTTCCGGATGCAGGAAGATACGGAACCCGGATGCGGACCCGGGAAAACAAAGCTCATGGATGGAAATAAAAGACTATGTCCGCAGCCGGAACTCGGGAGAGAATCCGAATATCTTATGTCCGGAATGTTCGGCACTGTCGGGTCCCAAATCCTGATAATAAAACGATTTTTCTCGTTCCCAAGCCCCGGCTTGGGAACGCACCTGCCGGGGAAGCCCCGGCTTCCCGTGACGGGAGACGGCCCGAAGCCGGGGCTTCGGGCGCAGATGCGTTCCCAAGCCGGGGCTTGGGAACGAGGAATTC
>DYRK01000057.1 GCA_020718785.1 Desulfatirhabdium butyrativorans
CTTATAATTATTGATTTTCAATATGTTACATAATAATCTTAAAAATGTGTTAAGCTCTTCGGCAGTCACAGCCGGGAAACATGGGTTTGCAGTACCGCATTCAGGCGGTTGCTGTGAAATCAAATGACTAACCTGACAGGATACAGCCCGCCCGAAGGCGGTACTGCAAACTTTGCGAAGGTGGGTTTCACTTCCCCCGCCTTTGATAATCACGATCACTGACTCAAGGCTTTTCTTTGACCGTTGGCTGCATATTCAGCCGCCATTTTCCTTTTTCGGTGATCCATTCTTCTTTTGCCGTAGTATTAAAAGTAAAGCCTTTCTGATTGAACTCATAGTCAATCAAAGCAATGGCTTTCTTTCCCGGCTCGCCGATCTTGATGTCCCTGATCGAAAATTTCCGGACATTGATATTGGCATTGGCGATAAACGCCTCCGGTTTGACTTCTTTTTTATAGGCATCCGTAGCCATATCATATACCGCTCCCCAGTCTTTTTTGGCTCTCGCATCCCACAGGGTACGGATACTTTCTGCAATTTCTTTGTTTTCAGGCCTTTCCTGAAAGACCGGCGCAGGATTTACAGAAACCGGCACCGGAGCGGCTGTAATTGCCGGTTTGTCGGCAGGCTGGGATTCTTCTCCTTTTTGCCCGATCTTTACATACTCGATTTTCGGCACAGGCTGACCTGCATCAGCCATTACTTTTGCTCTCAGTTCGTCAAACATCGTAAAAAACAGCCCTTCGGAGGGATATTTTTTGTCCAAAGGGATCATTTTACTCTCACTGTGCGTGATTTTTCCCTTATCCGGCCTGAGTTGCAACGAACCTATTTCTACACCGTAAAACCCGCTTTTCAGCATATTGCTTTCGCCCTGTCCTTCTGCATTGCCGCCGCATCCGCCGTCGCCATGACCGGCATATATGACAAAATCAATATCTTTTACGGCATTGACAATAAATGTGCTGGGTTCACGTCCGAGCTGAGACATCAGAATAAGGATATCTGCCTGTTTTCTCACCTGAGGAACCAATTCTTTCAGGGCATCTTCAGGAGAGATAATGTCCATATTTTTCAATTCTGCCGGATTCGGAGCTTTTTCAAAAGCTTTGGGACGCATAATTCCGAGAATTCCTACCTTTATGCCTCCGACTTCTTTGATAACATATCTTTCCCAGAACGGTTTCTGAGCAGCATCTTTGTAAACCAGATTCGATGATATCATAGAAAAAGCCACGGTGGAACCGGCTTCTTTCAGGAAATCGGGTCCCATATAAAAATCACTCCCGATCAGATTCATCACATCATAGCCAGCCTCATACATAGCCCGCATAATGATATTGGCTCTCATCTTATCATCAGGACCTTTGTCTGCAAAAGCTCCGCCTGCTTCCAGCACCAGCACATCTTTGTGTTCACGGCGAAGTGTACGCAATCTCTCAATCCGGCGAGGCAATCCGCCCCACATTTCTTTGTTGCACTGAAGAACCGTTTTGATTTCCCCTTCGGCATTTCCAGTGAAAAAGACCGTTATCTTTTTTTCATCTCCTGCAAAACTGTTTGCAGGCATCCATACCGCACACATAACACCCAGCAGAACCGAAACAAATATTTTCTTCAAAATAATTCTCCTTTTTCCAATTTTTTCTGCCAAATACCGACTTTCATAAATACACTGCCACTTCTTTTCAGCCTTGACATTTATAATATTTCTTAATTATGACAGGACTTACGCACTTGAATTTATTTTTCTGATTAATTGGCGTTTATCAGCGTGAATTGGCGGTTAAAATCATTCAACTGCGTAACTCCTATATGAAATATTTTTTTGTTCAAACGCTCACTTTTTGTCTCTCGATATAATCAACTATACTGCCCACCGGCATAATCTGCGCTTCTGTAAAACGGCTTTGCAAGCCGTTTTCTGCGGAGAAACGGTCTGCAAAACCGTTTTACAGAAAATTCGGAAAGCGCAGACTGCCTCCCGCAATCCTTACACATAACTTTCGGTTTTCCGTTATGAACCGTGCCGTTTCCGACAATGTTTTCAGAACCGCAGACCGGACAGAGCATACCGCACCTCTCTGATGAAAAAAAGTCAATAAAAAATATTCTCCTTTTATACCATAATTATCCGGCTGCGGCAACCTGATTTTCAAAAAAAACGGGCGTACAAAAAAAAGAATGTTATAAATGAGTTGCTCATCACTGCTTGTGCAGGACTGCCTCTTTACCATCCCCTGCGTTGCCGACAGAATGTCATTAAAAAAATGCTTGACAGGCTGATTGAATTGTGCTAAAAATGCCAATTGAAAGTTGAAAACCATAATGAACATTGCGGCAGAGAGTCTGCCGAAAATATGAACATATTTTTCTCCTTATTTTAAGGTATTATCAAAAAGTCAACTCTTTTCTATAATATAGTGAAAAAACTAAAATTGTCAAGATTCTGAGTATTATAAGTTTAACCCTTAATTGGCATAATATATAAAAAAGTACCGAAAAACTTTTGGTCAGGTACTTACTCGCAGGGCGAACTCTTGATAGAACAGTTTGATCAGGCAAAATCTCTGCCGGATATCAGGAATCATCTTGTCCATGGCTTTCAAGCAGCAAAACTCGGCAATGCTGTGAAACAGCTTCAGGAACTTGTAACAGACCTGTTCGGGCTATGGTCGCCGAAACAGTCTTGCAAAAAAGCAGATTAAACGAATCCTTACATCTATGACTACTCAATTCAAAAACGCATTGATCACAGGCGGAGCCGGATTCATCGGCTCTCATATTGCCGATGCCCTTCTGGCAGAAGGCTGCACGGTAACGGTATTGGATAACCTATCAACCGGACGGCTTTCCAATCTGGAGCATATAAAAGATAGAATTACTTTCCACAAAGGAGACATACAGGATCAGGAGATGCTGGCTTATGCAGCCAAAGACTGTGAAGTCATATTTCATCTTGCAGCAGTGGTTTCCGTGCCTCAGACCGTGGAACATCCGGTGGATTCCGCGCTGGTGAATGATATCGGAACCCTTCGTGTCTTTGAAACTGCAAGGAAAAACCGGGTGAAACGGGTAGTATTTTCCAGTTCCTGCGCGGTTTACGGCGATGATCCGGAACTGCCCAAACGTGAAGTCATGATTCCGAAACCGCTCAGTCCTTATGCAGTTCAGAAACTTACCGGCGAATTCCATGCCCGGCTTTACCATGATCTGTACGGAGTCGAAACGGTTTGTCTCCGGTATTTCAATGTTTACGGACCCCGGCAGGATCCCTCGTCGCCCTATTCAGGCGTTATATCCATTTTTATGAAAAAAGCGGCTTCAAAAGAAAGTCCGTTCATTTACGGGGACGGAACCCAGTCCAGAGATTTCGTGTTTGTGAAAGATGTAGTCAAAGCAAATCTGCTGGCTGCAAGTATGAGTCAGACAGAAGGCAGGATATTCAATATCGGAACCGGCAGGGCTGTGACTATCCGGCATCTGTGGGAAATTATCTGCACGATGGCCGGGTCTCATATTGCTCCTGCATATCAGCCCGCGAGACCCGGGGATATTCGGGAATCTTTGGCTGATATTGATCAGGCAAAAGCCCTTCTCGGATTTCATCCGGATTATTTGTTTGAAAAAGGGCTTGAAACCACGTTTGAATGGTATCGGAAAGAGGCGTGAAACAGGGGAGATTTTTCTGTTTCTTTATTTCAGGTTTGCAAAAAAGGCCGATTTTAATAAGAATGGTTTGCACTCGTCCAATATACAGCAGCGGAGGGCAGTATGACTTTTCATTTTAAGAATGCACTTGTTACCGGAGCCGCGGGATTTATCGGTTTTCACCTGTCAAAACGGCTTTTAGACGACGGGTGTCGGGTCACGGGGATTGACAATCTCAACGATTACTATGATGTCAGTCTCAAAACCGCACGTCTTGATAAGCTCAAACCCTTTTCGGGTTTTTCCTTTTTTAAAAATGACCTTAGTGACAGAAAAGGATTAGAGACACTTTTTAAGAATACCCGCTTTGATGTCGTAGTCAACCTTGCGGCTCAGGCCGGGGTCCGCTATTCGCTGGAAAATCCCTACAGCTATGTGGATTCGAACCTCGTGGGATTTGTCAATATCCTCGAATGCTGCCGCCACAATGCCGTAAAACATCTGGTATTTGCGTCCTCCAGCTCGGTTTACGGCGCAAATACCGCAATGCCTTTTTCGGTTCATCACAATGTGGATCATCCGGTGTCGCTGTATGCTGCTTCCAAAAAAGCCAATGAACTCATGGCGCATACCTACAGCCATCTCTACAGACTCCCCTGTACGGGACTGAGATTTTTCACGGTTTACGGTCCCTGGGGACGCCCGGATATGGCACTGTTTTTATTCACAAAGGCGATTCTGGAAGGAAAGCCGATCAAAGTTTTCAATCACGGCAAAATGCAGCGTGACTTTACGTTCATTGATGATATTGTGGAAGGAGTAGTACGGGTCATGGCAAAGCTTCCCGAGCCGAATCCGAATTGGAGCGGAGATAAGCCCGATCCCGGAACCTCATCCGCTCCGTATAAGGTTTACAATATCGGAAATAATCAGCCTGTGCAACTCATGGAATTCATTGCCGTACTTGAAAGATCGCTGGGAAAAACAGCAAAAAAAGAATTTCTCGATATCCAGCCCGGAGATGTGCCTGCCACTTATGCGGATGTGGATGATCTGATAAGAGATGTGGGATTCAGACCTGCCACGCCGATTGAAACAGGAATAGAGCGTTTTGTCTCATGGTATAAGTCTTTCTACGGAATCTGAGGATGACTAAGTTGTAGGGTGGGTTAGCGGAGCATAACCCACCTTTTTATAACTCATCGGCATAGTTACGCAAACCGATACTAAGCCGCCATCTGCCTGGAAAGATATTTCAGCATCTGTCCCACCACCATTGAGATAACATCTTCTGCGAGAAAATCCGGAGGCGCGGCTGCCATGACTTTTTCGGTGATTTCACGGCTGCTCGCTTTCACATCTTTGGTACGCCTCAGCGATTCTTCAAGGATTTTCCGGCTGTTTTCAGCCGAGGCAATCGTTTTTTTCAGAAAGCCCCTGCCATGTTCGCCGGTTCTTGCGCCGTAGTGTTCCGCCAAATGCACCTCAATATCATATCCTGCCATTTTGATTAAGCTTTCCTGATATTTGTCAAAGTCGGAATTAGCGGCTGCAAACACATCGTCTCCGAAAGGAATACCTCCGGCATCTGATGCGAACATTGCTTTTTCTTCAGGCACATACACGGCAATAGAACAGGAAGAATGCCCCGGCACATCCAATATCTCCAGAGTCAGATCCCCGCAGGAAAGCCGGTCTCCTTCTTTTACTGCTGCCTCCACCTCGATACCGGGAAAATCGGGACCCAGTTCTTCTGCCTGTTTCAGACGTCCGTGTTTTTCAAGAACATCACGGTTCATGGCTTTGACCGCTTCTATGAGCTTGGGAAGAATCAGCAGTTCTTTGGATTTCAGCGATGCCGTAACCGTTGCCCGGGGCCAGCGTTTCTTGAAAAAAGGCACGATCCCGCAGTGATCGAAATGGGAATGAAGAATCACTATCCGTCTGATTTTCTCTTCTTCGATTCCGAAGGCTTTCAGTTGTTCCAGCACTTCCGGCACAATATGAACCATACCGCCGCCTATCAGCGCATACTCATTGTTTCCCTTCAGAATATAAACACTTGACTCGCTCCGCCCCAGCAGAATAATTCTGTCCGTAACCTTTCCGGGCTTGTTTATAACCATAATATTTCTCTCCTTTCTTTTGATTAAGCATCTGCCTTAGGGTTTCAACATTTCGAACCCTTGCCTATCATTTTATTTTGAATCAGATATTCTGAGAATACCCAAAAATACAGATTCTGTCAATAGCGGAAACAGAGTTATGCGGCATTGCCTGCCCCCGAAATACTGTGGCAGCGGTATTGACAAAGGAATTCCGGAAGTGTCAGAATCCTGTTTTACAGTAAAACGCCAAAAACTTAAAATAGACGCAAATCGTTTATCTTCCGCTATCTTCTGCCGGCAGACACAAAACAGCTTACAAAGCTGTTTTACAGTAAAACGCCAAAAACTTAAAATAGACGCAGATCGTTTTATCACTGAAAACTGTATTGCGAAAGGAATTTATTATGACAGAGAATCAAACCGTATTGAAAACACATAACCGCTGGGAACAGATCGTTTTTTGGGGGATTGCAGCCCTTCTCGTTTTTGCTCCACTCAGCTTCGGGGCTGTCCATGTATGGGCATATTCTATACTTGAAATCGGCGTGTTTTTTCTTGTGATATTATATGTTATAGGAAAGATCGCTGTGTCGGGGAATACGGAATTCTGCTGGATCAGAACGCCGGTAAATATATTGCTGATATGTCTCATTCTCCTGATCGTCTTGCAGATGATTCCCCTGCCCTGTTCGTGGATTTCCTTTATCTCGCCTGAAACATACAGAGATAAAATGAAGCTCTCCGAACTGACGGCTGAGGCGAATGGAGGATGGATTTGTCTTGCCTATTATCTGCATCCGCTGATCACGGAAGGGCTGAAATTGTTTGCCTATATTGCTATGTTCTTTCTGGTGATTCATACGGTGCGCTCGAAGAGACAGATTGATATTCTGATGTATCTGCTTATTTTTATAGGACTTTTCGAGGCGATTTATGCAATTTATGAGACTTTCAGCGTGATGCCGAAAATCTGGTGGTGGAAAAGCCGGGTCGGAGGCGCACGCTATGCCAGCGGAACCTTTATTGTATCCAATCATTTTGCTTTTTATATGGAGATGATTCTCGGGATGACTTTCGGTTTTATGATTGCCCAGAAGAAGAGACAAAAACGCCTTATTCCCGGCCTGTACGGTTTCCGAGCTTCTTTTCAGCGATGGATCAGTTCTTTTTCTCCGGAATCGGCAAGACCCAAAGTCATATTTTTCTTCTTTTCAGCAGTTATCATGGGACTGGCATTGCTGCTTTCAGCTTCCAGAGGTGGCATTCTTTCCATCAGTGCCGCTATGCTGCTGATGACGATATTGTTTTTCACAAAAAAGCGGTACCGCAAATACGGAGCCATGACCCTGTGCCTCTGCCTGCTTGCAATGATTTACGGACTCCATGTAGGAATGGATCCCACACTTAAAAAATTCGGGCGTACCGAGGGGCTTGATCTGCGTCTTTATACTACCCGGACTATTTTCCCCATGATTCATGATTATCCTTTGCTGGGTGTGGGATGGGGAAACTTCCGCTATGTCTATCCGCGCTATATTCCGAAAGATGCCCCGGCCGGGTTTGACGGCGTTGATGCCGCCGGTTATTCCCATAATGACTGGATTGAAGCCGGCGCAGAAATCGGATGGCTCGGAGAAGGACTGCTTTTCCTTATGTTTATGACTTATCTTTACCGGATGATCCGTGTCTGGTATATAAGAAGAGATGCCCATGCTTCCGGGATCGGAGCCGGAGCCATAGCTGCCCTGCTTTCCGTGGGATTTCACAGCTATTTTGATTTCAGTATGCACATCCCCGCAAATCCGCTGACGCTGGCTGCGGTATTGGGAATTGCTTACGTTGCGGTCCATAGAAAAGGACATGGATATGATGAGTCTTTCTTCTACAGAGTAAGGAAAATTCCGCTGACTCTGTCCCGGCGGATACTGCTGACAACCCTGAGCCTGTTCTTCATTTTTACCTGCACGTTTACCGCAGGACGGCATTTTTTTGCAGAAATGACTTGTCCTACAGAATGGAATTCTACCCTGAATCTGAACCGGGAACCTTTTTTGACAGACATGCAGAAAGCTGTCAGCATCAATCCGCTCAACGCGGAGTATCACTGCAAGGCTGCCGAACTCTTAATGAAAGACAATATACTTCGTGAGGAATATAACGAACCGGCTATTTCAAGCCTTCAGAAAGCAGTGCAGCTCAATCCGGCAAAAGGCGCATACTGGTGCAAACTGGGGGAGCGTTATGCGTCTAAGCGTTATGACGCATATTATTATGTGGAAAAATGGCTTCCGCTCGCGGATCAGTGTTTCGATGAAGCAATCCGCTGCGAGCCGAGCAATGACAATATGCTGTTCAGAGTAGCACTATATTGGGTGTGGCGTTCACGTCTGTCTTCTGATGAAATGAAAGAAGAGGGCATTCAAAAATTTCAGACATTGTTTCAACGCTCATTAAATATCAAACCGAAGCCTTGGAAACAAGCCGCGGAGCGAGTATGGGAATATTATCCGGATGACTCGGTTCTGATCGGAATTGTGCCTCCGAACAATGAAGAGATGATGAGTCTTGTGCTGGAATGGTCAGCGGAAAAACTCAGGCAATAGAACCCGTTCCCAATCCGGAGTGCTGAAATGAAATTTTAGCACTTCGGACTCGGTATTTCCAAGCCGGGGCTTCAACGCCATTAAGTTAAGGATGAGAACAGTAATCGCCTAAATTTCCATCTGCTGAGAATCTCTGTCAATTCTGCCCTCTTGTTTTTCATTCAGCCAATAGGCATAAAATTTCAGGCAGATGTATTCATAGCCCTGTAATTTTATGAAATCATAAATTATTTCTTCAGATATGCCTTCACATACCAGGTTTCTAATAAACAAACTTATTTTTTCCCATTTCTCTGCCACTTCTTTATGCTTGTTGAAAAATCTCTTTGCAGTAATCTTACCTGTTTCTGTCTTTGCCTCATAGAAATAAAATTCAGGATTGAATTCCAGATGTTCTTCAGGATCGTCGAATGTCGGATCAATCAGCCTGTCATCCCGGGCGATTTGGGTCAGTAAGTATTTTTTATCATAAATACAGTCAAATTCATATGTGTCCGAAATAATATGCTCGACTATCTTTTTGTCTTGCAATGAAGCCGGTGTAAAGTCAGATTTGCTCAGATTGCAACATTTGCAACTCGGAATCAGGTTATCCCAGCAGTAAGCCAGATATGGGAATTTACCCGAGGGAAGATAATGATCAACTTCCATGACTCCGGTTTCCAGTTTATCTCCGCAATACGCGCAACATGCGTCTGACATTTCCATAAGTCTTTTTCTGATCTCTGATATTCCGTTCTTATCCTTACCGATTGTATTCCAACGGGGATAGATATCTCCGTTTTTGTCTCTTAGTTTTTCATAAAAACTTATTTTTCTGTTCCTTGACGCGTCTGTATCGTTATCCAGACAGTCAGGGGAAGATATTCGTGCTATTTTTTTCATTTTACAAGGCTCTTCAAAGAATCAAGAGACCGGCGGCGGGGATCATCCGCGCCCAGTCTCGGGAGAATCTTCTGATACAAATCTTCGATATCCTGTTTCAGATTCTGATCTTTATTGGTATGATGCTTTACCATATCGCTGAAATTTTTCAACATTTGAGTCAATCCCGAGGTTCCCTGCTCCGATTCTGCCTGAACTGAGTCAAAACTGACATGAAAAGCCTGAGAGAATACATCTGCCAGATACCATTCCCTGGGATTTCCCAATTTCTTTGCGGTGACATTATTTCCTTTCTTTTTTAATTCATACGCTTCTCCTTGTTCAGTTGCGGAGATGACGGTGGGAGAATGTGTGGCTATGTAGAAAGCGGTTTTCGGAAAAAACTTTTTTAAAAGCGGGATGATTTTATATTGCCATACAGGATGAAGATGAGACTCGATTTCATCAATAAATACAATCCCTTCAACATCGCTCAAATCGGCTGACGGATCAATGAGGCCCGTCCACCCGCCGTAACCGGCCAGTATCTCCTGAAATATTTTGATAATAGCAACATAACCGGTTGCAAGTTTGTCTATCGGAATCTTATTGAAAAATAATTTCCCTTCGCCAAATACAATGTCAACATTCGTTCCGTCGTTCTTTCTGATGATCAGTCCTTCCAAGGCAGGTTCCAGTTCCTGCATCAGCATCAGAAGATTGGCAACCTCGGAACTTCTGTCCTGATGCCGGGGAACGAAATTCGGATTTATAATCAGCCTTGAAACGAACCAATCCGCAATTTCCGTATCTCCGAGTGATTTGCCGGACATATAGTTAAAACTTCTGTAAAACGCTTCCAAAAAACGATCATACGAATTGCCCAGGATTCTGACATGATTTCTGTCAATATTCTCTGTGTAGCCTCTGTTTCTCGCGCCGATGAAGACAATCGGTTTGTCAAAAATAAAATTTATATTTGAATTCGGGATGTGTTCAAATATGGCAAATCTGAATTTATCTCTGTCTCTATCCTTTATTTTATTTTCATTCAGAGAAATACCCACGGGCAAATCTAATTTGAAATCTTTTATTTTATCAATAATATAATTTTCAGAAAAAGATCCTGCGTATTTCAGATTTTCTTTTTTATACTTAAATATTGAATGACAATAAACAAGCGTTTTCGCCATATTCTCAAGCAGATTTGTCTTGCCGGCTCCGTTTTCTCCGATAAAACAGTATGCGTTTTTATCTTTATCCATGTGAATATCGAAATTCAGACCCGCATCTGTCTGTTCCGCTTTAAATGTATGAATCATTTTTACGCTCCTTTGAAACCCCGGCTGTGTGTCACAGATTCAGATTCGGGATCAAACCGACTCCAAGCCGGGCAGCTATTTTTCTCCGGAGTGCTGAAATGAAATTTTAGCACTTCGGACTCGGGATTCCCAAGCTCCGTTCCCAATCCGGAGTGCTGAAATGAAATTTTAGCACCAGCACTCCGGACTCGAGAACAAGAGAGAGATTCATCACAGCCGCCAATACTTGATATTCAAGGCTTTGGCTTCTTCCGGAGAGAAAGCCCCTTTCACATCCACGACAAGGGATGCCCCCTGAGTACAGAGCCGGGCAATATTCGAAAGCCCGAGATCTTTGTAGGCATCGTGAATGACTGCCACAATTACCCCGTCAACCCCTGTCAGGTCTTCCATTTTCTGCAATTCCACGCCGTAATACTTTCTGGCTTCCGCAGGGTCTGCCATAGGGTCATGAACCAGGACATTGACTTCGTAATCCATGAGTTCCGAGATAATATCCATGACCTTGGTATTTCTAAGATCAGGAACATTTTCCTTGAAGGTGATGCCCAGCACGGCAATTTTTGCCCGGCGGACCTGCTTTCCAAGACTGATGAGCATTTTGACCGTGCGTTCTGCAATAAATTTGCCCATGCCGTCATTGATTCTGCGCCCCGCCAGAATCATTTCCGGGTGATAGCCCAGCGATTCGGCTTTGAAGGTCAGGTAGTAAGGGTCGACTCCGATGCAGTTATGCAGCACTAATCCGTAATCGGAGATAATGGTCTCGGTGTCTTCCACTTCGAGAGAATACACATAATCATCGCTCAGGGCTTCGATCTGTTTGAGCGCAACAGTCAGAAAACCCGGTGAAACTTCGTACTTACCGCTTTTGACAAATCTCACCTTGTTGTCAAAATAGCTCTCGATTTTCGCCCGCTTATCTCCCAAAAACAACTCTTCCAATTTCGAGAGATTCTTATGACCGTGAGCATAGAGCAGAGGCTTTTCTTTGTCAAAAGACAGCGTGACGCCGTAATCCTGCAACAACAGCACCGTCTGATGGAAGAGTTTCCTGCTGATCGAGAAATACGACACTTCGCAGACGCAACTCCTGCAAGTATAGGATTTGCCGTTTTTTACAAATGGCTTTGCGTCATCGAGCGTCAGTTTTACTCCGCCGTCTCCCCTCAGAATTCCCTTGAGGAGATTTTCTTTGATGTCCGCCGGGGAGTAAAGGAGGAAATCGGGAACCGCCGCATCATAGCTGTTTCTGCCGCAATTCAGGACATCTGAGAGCAATTTTCCGAAAAGAGAGGAGGATAATTTGATATGCGTGGCAGCATCTGTTTTCGAGTGCCAGACCGAATACGAACACCCGAGTTTGGCAATACAGCGGCAGACATCTTCGATATATTCCTTTTCCGAAGAATTGAAAATCCATCGTGTCCGATATGACTTATCTCTCGTGATACAGCCCTCGCTCAGATAATAGCCGATAAGCCGCGCAAAATCCTCATCCACAGGAATGACTGCCCTGATTTGATTATAGGAAGGTCCTCTGCCGGTCGCAAGGAAAATTTCATTCCTTTTGAGGGGCATTTTCCCTTCGGCTTCCAGTTCGAGATAGAGGCTGAGGGGCAGATAATTCCATGAATAGAAGTTCGATGCCCTTTTTCCCGTGACTTTCTTTATCTCAAGCCGGCTTTTGTAATCTTTGAACTGCCCTGAAATCGGTTTGACTCGCACATTTTTCAGGCTTTCTTTATCCAAAAGCGAGATGATGTCCAATGTCTCGGGAACTTCGAGTTCGGGCAGTTTCGTATTGACAGCAAACTGATCCGAAAGTGTTACTTCTTTTGCAAGTTTTACGCTGAATTTCCCATCCTTGCATACGATCATCGGATGGTCGTCCGAAACTTTGACCGTCTGATTCGTTGATGTGGTAAAGCGGATCAGGTTTCCGTAATTCCGGCGGGTCAAAAGGGAAACCGGCTTGAACACGGCTTTTTTGGAACTCAGATCATAAGACAATATTTCCGTATTTTCCGGGATTTTCACAGAGTTCATATTTTCCTGCCCGTTTACCAGCCGGAGCCGGGGACCTGACATTTCATCTGCAATCATTCCCGGAGCATTTCCCACAAGTCGTCCGGAAAGGAGAAATTCCGACTCAAACGAGTCCAGAGCGATTTTTTCCCGGCATGACTCATACAACTCGGAAACCGCAAGCGTTGTCAGTTTTCCGTCCGTTTTTGCGAAAATCAGTTGGTCTTTTGACAGACAATGCCCGCCCACAAGACCCGGTCTGAACGGCAGAAAATTCCATTTGGTTCCGGCAGCTTCAAGGACTTCCATCGTATCAATCTTCATTTTGTCGAAAATCATTGCCAATTCGTTCATCAGCGCAATATTTAAATCCCGCTGGGTATTTTCAATGACTTTGGCAGCTTCCGCGACTTTGACCGAAGATGCCCGATGAAGTCCTGCTTTGACGATGCTGCCATAGACTCCGGTCAGCAGATCGAGGGTAGCAAGGTCTGATCCGGAAACGATTTTAATAATAGTTTCAACTGTATGAACTTTGTCTCCCGGATTGATGCGCTCCGGAGAGTAGCCCACGGTGAAATCCGTGCCGAATTTCAGACCCGATTCTCTTTCCATGATGGGAACGCATTCTTCTTCGGTGGTTCCCGGATAGACCGTGGATTCGAAGACCACGCAGGAGCCTTTGACAAGATGTTTTCCCACAATCCGGGACGCACCGTGCAGGGGTCTCAGGTCAGGGATCCGGTATTGGTCAATGGGCGTGGGAACCGCGACAATGATAAATCTGCACCGTGAAAGCTCTTCGGCATTATCCGTATAAAAGACTTGGGTATTTTTCAATTCTTCCTGGGAAACTTCGAGCGTCCGGTCATAGCCCGATTTCAGTTCGGCGATCCGCTCTGTTTTCAGGTCATAGCCGACCACATCAAAATGTTTTGCCAACTGGACCGCAAGAGGAAGCCCCACATATCCCAGACCCACAACCGCAAGTTTATCCTCACGTGACGCCAATGATTCGAATGTAAGCATTTTTTTCTCCGGAATTTTATTTTGATCAGCAGGTGAAACAAAAGTAAAACGATTTTGCAAATCGTTTTATCCAGCTATAAGCAGTTGAAATAAAAGTAAAACGATTTCGCAAATCGTTTAAGCCTCGCTATGATGTCTGAATTCATCTCACAGAACAGAGTGAATTGTCAATGGGGTAAAAAGAGTATATATGCAGGGTGGAACCTGTAAATTAACTCCGATCAGTTATGATCGCCTTCCTCCGCGGAAATACCGTATCTGACTAATCTGCGGTAAAGCCTGCTTCTGCTGATACCGAGTATCCGGGCAGCTTTTGCCTTGTTCCAGCCTGTACGGTTCAGCGCCGAAAGGATATCCGCCGTATCACGACTATGAGACTCCGATGATGCGAACCCGGCAGAATGTTTGTTTAAGTCTGAAAGGTTATGAGGTCCGGCATCGGCATTTTTTAAGGAATCTCCCAGTTGCGGGGGAAGACAGGCGGTATGAATCATTCCTCCCGTACAGAAAATACAGGCATGTTCTATGATGTTCGACAGTTCCCGCACATTCCCGGGCCAGGGATAGCTCATGAAAACATCAAGAACCCTGTCCGATATGCCGGTAAACTGTTTGTTGAATGCCTCGGCGTACAGATCATAAAAATGTTTTGCCAATGCCGGAATATCCTCCCGCCTTTCCCGCAAAGGCGGCAGCGAAATCTCGACCACTTTGAGCCGATGATACAGGTCCATACGGAATAAGCCAAGTCTGACCTGCTTCTCCATATCGGCGTTGGTTGCCGCAATGATTCGCACATCTGCCTTGACGGTCCTGCTGCTTCCCACCGGTTCGAATTCCTTGCGATCCATGACTCGGAGGAGTTTTGCCTGCAAATGCAGCGACAGTTCGCCGATTTCATCAAGAAAGAGCGTTCCTCCGGATGCTTCCTGAAACCGCCCCGAATGGTTGCTGACCGCGCCGGTAAACGCGCCGCGCACATGGCCGAACAGTTCATTTTCCATCAAAGCCTCGGTAAACATGGCGCAGTTCACTCGGATCAGCGGTTTTCCGGACCGGCTTCCGGTATAATGGATGGCTTCGGTCACCAGTTCTTTTCCGGTTCCGGTTTCACCGGAGATCAGAACTGTCGTTTCTTTGTCAGCAAGCTCTTTCACCTGTGTGCAGATGTACTGTATCGGTATGCTCTGCCCGATGATTTTTTTAAACCGGCTATGTTTTCCGAGCTGAAGTTCCAATTCCACCAGCCGTGTGATGTCTCGGATGACCAGCAGCGCGCCCGTAACCCTGTCCATTGTGTCCAGCAAAGGCGAAGTAGTAAGGCTCAGACGTTTTTCCGGAAACCCGCAGTGTGTGCAGTTCACACGGTATTCCGAAACAGCTTTTCCGGTTTTCAGCAGACGTGATAACATACTGAAACACTGATATTTCTCAAAGGAAGGATCCAACCGCTCCCCGGCCGAAGCACTCAGGACAGCTTCGCAGGCAATACGGCTCAGGGGAGGATTGACCTGAAGGATATTTCCGTTGCTGTCAATCGTAATTATGCCTTCGGGAATACTCCTGAAAACAGCATTCAGCCGAGCCTCGCTTTGCTGAAGCGATTCATGCAGTTCCCTGCGCGCCGCAATCTCGGTTTTCAGACGATTGTTTGCCAGTTCCGATGCTTCACGGGACCGCTTTAATTCAAGATGAACCCTGATCCTCGCCCTGACTTCATGAATATTGAAAGGCTTTGCAATATAATCCACCGCTCCGGCTTCAAAGCCCGCGGTGATATCTTTCGGTTCATTTCTGACAGTAAGGAAAATAACCGGAATATCTTTTGTTGCCGGATCAGCTTTCAGTCGCCGGCAAACCTCGATACCGTCCATACCGGGCATGACAATGTCTAAAAGAATAAGGTCCGGAGGATAGGAATGTGCCAGTTCAAGTCCTGTTTTACCGTCCAAAGCCACGCTGAAGTCATATTCCTTCAGGGAGTCGGCAAGTGTGCGGATGTTGATATCAACATCATCCACCAGAAGAATTCTGTATAACCTGATATCCGTCATGGGTGTCCCGCTGTTCCTGGTTTAACGTGACAGCAAATCGTCTAAAAGAATATATTAAAAAATCAACGAGATGTTGAGATACCTAAAACGGCAGACAGGCTGGAGCGCAGAGAATCTAATAAGCGCGCCCTGCCTGCTATTGTATTTTCATAAAAAATGCATCTGTGAGGTCCAAGGTCAAAAGGTAATTTGGTTCCTTTTTGTGCAAGCAATACAGTTGGTTTATTCAGAGCATGCGCTACACCGATTTCATAGTACACGTTGGGATTTGCTTCAGTAACCTCTGCAATTACTACAGAAGCCTCTGTTAATTGACTCCAAATATCGTTTAGTATTATTCCCGGCTGTGATATTTCATCAACTCGGACGACCTCATAACCGATTTCTTCAACAAGCGGTCTGATTGCATCAGAATAAACATCGTTGTATGGCTGAGAAAATTGCATTGCCACAAATGCGTTTGGCCTTCTGTCATTGATTATCAACGGACCAAAAGAAACCTGGAGGCTGCCTTTGAATGTGAACAGACCGATCCCTGTCCCTGATGAAGAAAGTAAACGATTATAATCAATTACCTTTACATCATCTGTATATACCTGAACACGTTGACCATCAAGAGTGATTCTGATTTTATACTCTCTGTCGGATTCAATATTTGTTATATTTCCGGCACTTGCTAATCGAGTCGGTGACAGATGATGACCCTCGATTAACGTATAGGCGTTTTCCCAACCCCCAAGCCCTGCACCGTAAAATGACTCCTGACCGTTTGCTCTGAAAATTATAAATGCGCCGCAATTTGCATCTGCATTCGGAAAATTAATGGCACACTCAATTATACCGTCTTCAACTGACCTGCCCAACAAAAGAAGACCATGACTTGAATCTTCACCGTCAGGGGATAAAAATGAAACCATATTACCATTTTCAGAAGCTTTCCATTTTCCATACAGAGGCAGCATTTTTTTAAAACTGATTTCCATAGTTCTTTATCCTTATTCCGTTCAATACGCCATTTGGCATGTTATGCGGTTAGCAAGATTCATGTCAATTTTTATCTGTAAAATGAAAATAATCCATAATTTTTATCCTGTCAATATATTTTTTTTGCAGGCAGACTTCCGAAATTTCGGGAACTTCCCAAGCCTCCGCTTCATAAATGTGAAAAAATATGTTGACAGGCAAATCGGAAATCATTAAAAAAACAATTTTATAAATATCTGCACCGGCATCGGGCGGATAAAATACAAGTTTCTGATTTTACGGATTTTAAAAAGTGTAACAAGATTTTATTTTAAACAATTTCAAAAACTTATATCCGAATCCCCTCATGGCTGCTACGGCTTTGCAAGCCGTTTTGTGTCTGTTTCAGCAGAACAGGCTGAAAAAAATTGTCCGGCAAGCAACCGACCATTATGATTTATAAGATTCGGTAGGTCAGACATTTCTGTCTGACCTTTATCATGAACAGGCAGCTGACCTTTATCATGAACAGGCAGCTGACCTTTATCATGAACAGGCAAAAATGCCTGTTCTACCGCAAAAAAATTATAAGAACAGGCAAAAATGCCTGTTCTACCGCAAAAAAATTATAAGAACAGGCAAAAATGCCTGTTCTACCGCAAAAAAATTATAAGACGATTTTGCAAA
>DYRK01000550.1 GCA_020718785.1 Desulfatirhabdium butyrativorans
ATAATATTCATGTCCGCTTCCCGCGGTTTTCAGAAAGAACATTTGACAGCGGAGATTAAACCGGTTAATATTCAACATTTGTCATTTTATATAATTCACAGCATGATATCAAACGGATGTTCAAAGGTCAACAAGTGTGAGAGTTCCGATGGATGATTTTGAGCGGACAGAAAAAGAGAGCCGTAATCCGGCAGATGATAAGAATCGGCTCCATGAAACACCGGCAATCGCCGACAGCCCGGCAGAAGCCGATGAGACTGTAAATGTATCCGTTTATCTCAGGCGGATGGCAGAGATGCAGCCCTACAAAAGGGCCGTGGTTTATCCGGTGGGCTGGGATGAAAAGGGCCGCATTGCCTATACGCATCTCACGTTTCTGCAATTGGATCAGGAATCCGATTACATGGCTCACGGATTAGAAAACGCAGGCATCACCCGCGGAACCCGGACTGTCCTGATGGTGAGGCCCAGTCTGGAATTTTTCGCGCTGACGTATGCACTTTTCAAAACCGGCGCGGTTCCTGTGGTGGTTGACCCGGGCATGGGAACCCAGAGAATGCTCCAGTGTCTCAAGGAAAGCAGAGCCGAGGCATTTATCGGCATCCCTGCGGCACATGTTCTCCGGCAACTGTATCCCAAATCTTTCAGGACGGTCAAAGTATATGTGACGGCAGGACGCCGATGGTTCTGGGGCGGGCTGACATTGGATCATATCCGTCAGACTCTCTGGGAACCCTATCCCTCGGCGCCTACCAAAAGGGATGAGACTGCCGCGATTCTTTTCACCACCGGAAGCACGGGACCGGCAAAAGGCGTGATCTATACTCACGGCATGTTCGATGCTCAGATACGGCATATCAAATCTGTTTTCAATATCGGCGAAGACGAAATAGATCTGCCCACATTCCCGCTGTTTGCGCTGTTTGATCCCGCGCTGGGAATGACCGCGGTGATACCGGACATGGACCCTGTGAAGCCCGCGGAGGTGAATCCGGAAAAGATCATCGAGGCTATTATGAATCAGGGAGTCACCAATATGTTCGCATCTCCCGCGCTCCTGAACCGCGTCGGGGCTTACGGAAAAGAATTGGGAATCAAACTTCCCTCTCTCAGACGGGTTATTTCCGCGGGCGCGCCGGTTTCTCCGGCAAATCTTGAACAGTTTTCGGCAATGCTGTCCGAAGAGGCTGAAATCCATACGCCCTACGGCGCGACCGAGGCAATGCCTGTCATGTCCGCGGGAAGCCGTGAGATTCTGAATGAAACCCGCAAATTTACCGATCAGGGATACGGTATCTGCGTGGGACGGCCCGTTCCGGGAATCGAGGTATGTATCATCAGAATCAGCGATGATCCCATTGAAGAGTGGTCGGATGCTCTGGAGGTGCAGCGGGGAGATATCGGCGAGATCACTGTGAAAGGGGATATTGTCAGCAAAGAGTATTTTGACAGACCCAAAGAAAACGGGCTGGCAAAAATACGCGACGGCAATGAAATCCGGCACAGAATGGGTGATCTGGGCTGGATGGACAATAAGGGAAGAGTCTGGTTCTGCGGGCGGAAAAATCACCGCGTGATTACGGAAAACGGAACGCTTTTCACCATTCCCTGCGAGGCTATTTTCAACACATATCCTGCGGTATATCGCAGCGCGCTGATAGGCGTCGGCGAGGCTCCGGATCAGAAGCCGATCATCTGTATCGAACTTAAAAAAGAGGGAAAAAAGATATCCAAAGACGAAATGACGAAAGAACTTCTCAATCTTGCGGCACGTCATCCCATAACGGAGGATATTAAAACGATTATGTTCCATAAGGCTTTTCCGGTTGATATCCGCCATAATTCGAAGATATTCAGGGAAAAACTGGCAAAATGGGCAAAATGACGGTTCGGATCATAATGCCCGAAAGGATATGTTCATGCTGAATACCTTGTCAATAGCTGAAACTCAGAAGCGTACCGAAGAATTGCTCCTCAGATTGTCAGAGGATCAGAGAGATATGCGGAAAGAGCTTAAAGAAACCCGGAAGCAGGTCGGCGGACTGTCAATGACTGTGGGTTACGGACTGGAAGACAGAGCTTATAAGTCCCTGCCCGGACTGCTGAAAGCGGATTTCGGAATCGAAGTGACTTCCCGGCTTACAAGGAAATTCGTAAGGGACAACAAAGGCTCTGATATTGAAGTCAATATTGTGGGGGACGGTCTCAGAAAAAATCAGAAAATACTGATTGCGGGTGAGTCCAAGAGCCAGCTCTCAAAAAACGATATTGACCGGTTTATCAAGAGAAAACTGAATCGGCTGGAAGGCATTTTCCCGGATATTTTTCCTGTGCTGATAACCTTTATGATCGCGCAGCCCGATGTGGAGGATTATGCAAAGGAAAAGGGGATCGCATTATATTATTCTTATGATTTATAACCTGTTCATTACTCATAGAAATTTTTTATCGGTGATTATGAATGAAAGAGCAAATCCGGATTCTGGTAACCGGCGGCGGCGGTTTCCTCGGGAGCGCAATTGTCAGACAGTTGAAGGCAAGAGGCGATAATGTCCGCAGCTTTTCCCGCGGCTTTTATGCCGAACTCGAATCAATAGGCGTCGAACAGATTCAAGGAGATATCGCTGACAGCCATGCAGTGGAGCAGGCATGTCAGGGCATTGAAAGTGTTTTTCATGCCGCGGCAAAGCCCGGGGTCTGGGGCGATTATGACGATTATTTCAGAACCAATGTAATCGGAACGCGGAATGTAATTGCCGCGTGCCGTAAATACCGCGTTTCAAGGCTTGTTTATACCAGTTCTCCCAGTGTGATCTTTGACGGAACCTCAATGGAGGGCGTCAACGAATCTCTTCCCTACCCAAAAACCTTTCATGCACATTATCCGAAAACAAAAGCCATTGCCGAGCAGTCCGTAATTGCCGCGGCAAAACAGGGCTTAAAAGCAGTTATACTCAGACCTCATCTGATATGGGGACCCGGTGACAATCATCTCGTGCCGAGGATTCTCGCAAAGGCAAAGCGATTGGTCAGGATCGGAGACGGCAAAAATCTTGTGGATACCGTTTATATTGCCAATGCTGCGGACGCGCATATTCTTGCCGCGGACAAATTGGCAGAACATCCTGAACTTTCCGGAAGAATTTATTTTATTACTCAGGGAGAGCCGATGCCGCTTTGGGATATGATTGACGCAATCCTGAAAGCCGGGGGATCGGAGCCGGTCAAGCGTTCAATGTCCCGAAAAACAGCATGGGTGATCGGCGCGGTCTGCGAGGCAGTATATAAAACTTTTGGTATTCGGGGAGAACCGCCGATGACTCGCTTTGTGGCAGAAGAGCTTAGTACCTCGCACTGGTTTGACATCAGCGCGGCGAAAAGGGATTTGGGTTATATGCCTCGGGTTTCTACGGCAGAGGGATTGAAGTTGCTTGAAGCTTGGCTGAAAACTAATAAAAACAGGAGGTAACTTTTATGTCACTTGATCCGAACGTCTTTTACAATGCCTGTCATCCGGATAAAGTATTGGATATTTCAAATCCCGAAGACAAAAAATTTTATATTGATTTTTCACCTGTGCGCGGGGCAGCGGTCATTGATGATGTCATCAGCACGATTACATGGGTCTGAGAAATACAAATGAATAAGGTTTTTGCAGATACTGCGGGCTGAATCCTGATTCGCAATTGTCTGAATCCTGATTTTCAGGATTAGAGGATTTGCAGGATTTGTGTTAAATCTTCCCGGATTTTTGAACTTTCGGGGAAGTCTGTCGGTACAGGCTGGACAGCAATCATGCAAATCCTTTAATCAGGTGAATCAGGGTTCGGACAATGTTGCCTCAGAAAATTGCCGAGCGATAAACCGCCCGGCTGAAAGTAGGGGCGAAAAATTTTTCGCCCCTACTGATTCCGTTTCAGGCAATTGTCTGAACCCTGATTCACCTGATTAAAGGATTTACAGGATTTCTGTTAAATCTTCCCGGATTTTTGA
>DYRK01000551.1 GCA_020718785.1 Desulfatirhabdium butyrativorans
ATATATTATTCCTCGTTCCCAAGCCCCGGCTTGGGAACGCATCTGCGCCCGAAGCTCCGGCTTCGGTCCGTCTCCCGTCACGGGAAGCCGGGGAACCTCCCCGGCAAGTGCGTTCCCAAGCCGGGGCTTGGGAACGAGAAAAGATAAAATATATTATCGGCTATTACTTCTGTCCATAGTCAGAGTCCTCTTCAGAAATATCTTTTTCACCCCATTGACATTCCCCCCTGTTTTATGAAATTATTATCCGAAATAAATTTTCAGTCTGCGATTATACAGTGTCTTTCAAGATTTATCCCTGCGGGAATAAAAGGGGAAAAAATGCACTATATTGCCCTGTTCATTTGCGCTTTCCTGATCTCCGCTCCGTTGCGGGCGCAGGAACTGAGACCCGAAAAAATACGGATATATACAATGGCAGACGGTCTGCCGTCCAATATCATCTTCTGCGCGGATCAGGATGCGGCAGGAAATTTATGGATAGGCACATCCAAAGGAGCAAGCAGATTTGACGGCAAAGCCTTTGTCAATTACGGAGCAGCCCAGGGATTCAGCGACAAAAGCGTCTGGGCAATTCTCTGCGACAGCAAAGGAAAAATCTGGTTCGGAACATCGGGCGACGGACTGTTCCGCCTTGACGGCGCGGCATGGAGCGTGTTTACCGAAGAAAAAAACGGACTTCCTTCAAACAATTTTTTTAACGGATTTCTTTATGAAGACAGTCAGGGAACAATCTGGGGCAGTCCGCAATACGGCGCGAATCTCTTCCGATATTCCGAGGACACTTTCAGCGCGGTCATGTTTCAGATTGCAGACATGGCTGAAGACCGGCAAAAAAATATCTATGCCATAAAAAGCAACAGCAGCTTTCTGTACCGCTTTTCAGAAACAGAAAACCTTTTCCGGGAGGTTTACAGCCAGTTCCGGCGCACGAGAAATATCTGTACGGATCAGAACGGACATATATGGGTGGCAACAGAAAGCTGTTTTGCCAAATCCGAAGACGCGGGGCATACGTTCCGGCAATTTCCATTCGGCGAAGATCTGGGCAGGTGCTGGGATATGTTTGTTGACGACCGGAATCAGGTCTGGGCTGCCTACAGCAACGCTGTGATCTGTTTAGACAAAAGCGACAAAAGCGGATTTCATTATTTCCGTCAGCAGAGCGGGCTGCTTTCCGGGTCATACAAACATATTTTTCAGGACAGGCAGCGGCATTTATGGTTCTGCGGGACCGGCGGACTTGCCAAATTCGACGAAACGCCGCCCGCGGCAGATATCCCGGATACGGTTTCAGATATTGTCAAATCCCCGAATATTTCCTTTCAGGTCAAAGGCGATGACGGCAAACTGGGGTCTCCGCCCGAAGACCTGATCTATGAATTCAGACCCGCAAATGAAAAAGAATGGCGCAAAGCAGATCACGGACAGGTCTATCTGGATCAGTTGAAAGACAGCAGAGGTTATCCGCTTCAGATCCGTGTCACTGACAGTTTCGGAAATTCCCTTGAAAAAACACTGTCGCTGCACGTGGAACTGGATAACAAGATTCCCAATGTGGAAATTGGCGACCGGGATGACTTCGCCGCACCTGTTGACAGGTCCGAAGTCTGTTTCCGATTCAGCGGCGAGGACAATCAGACAATGAGCGATGATCTGGTGTTTGATTTTATGCTTGAAAAAGACGGGGAAATTTACAGAAACTGGGCAAAATGGTCCAAAGAACGCGAGGCTCCGTTCAATGACCTGAAAAGCGGAGAATATGTCTTTTCCGTGAAAGCCAGAGACATGGGCGGCAACGAAAGCGAAGTCAGCAAACTGATTTTTACGCTGATATCCCCGGAGGACAAACCGAAAATCAGCCTGAGTCAGCTCAATTCCTGCCATGTCATTGAAAAAAATAATCTGCCCCTGACAGAATGCGGTCCGGCTGAAGAAAAAATTTCATCGGGGCGTATTTCCTTTTTCATCACCTCGGATGATCCGCGTCCCGAAAAAAAAGAACTGAAATATTCGGTGCTTCTGGCTCCGGAAATGCGGGAATGGTCATTATACCGCGATGACAATTTCTACCCCTTTCATGATCTGCCTGACGGAGAATACCGCCTCAGTGTCCGGGCAAAAGATCAGAAAGGGATTGTTTCAGACATCATCGAGAAGCGATTTACAGCCGAAGGTTTTGCCCGATTTCCTCAGACTCGGATTCTGTCCGAAGAAAGCTTCGGCAGAGGAAAAATCGTGGGCCGTTTTTTCAGCCTCTGTTGCGAATCCGATGCAGAAGAACCTTTGTTTTCCTATCAGTTGGATGAATCGGACTGGATTCCCTTTACCCGGGATTCCTGTTTCGAATTTCCGCAAATGGAAAACGGCAAGCATGTGATCAGAATTGTGTCGAAAAACAAGTCCGGTATTGATCCCATGCCGGATTCTTATGAATTCGATTATGAACGCGTGAAAGACCTTCCTTTTGTCAAAATCATTTCCAAACCTTTGAATTCCTGGGATAAAAATACTGTCTGGTTTCAATTTGACGGCAAAGATGATATGAAGGACGGAGACATGACTCCTCCGGAGGAACTGCGCTATGCGTTCCGTCTGATGCCGGTCCGTCCGAACTGGACCAAACCTTCTCCTGAAACGAAAATATCGTATCCGCGTCTGGAAAACGGCTACTATTTTTTTCAGGTCAAAGCAGTTGACAAAAGTGAAAACGAATCGCTGGTGCCCGCGGAACATTTTTTCACGGTCAAAGTGGTTCCTTTTTATCAGAAGGGCTGGTTTCTCTGGCCCGCAGGGATCACGGTTCTGACGGGCTGTGTGGGTGCCGCGATTGTGCTGACGCGGCGCCGGACCAAAAAATCCATTTATGAACAGCGTTACAATCCTTATGTGGTGGGAGAGGCTGTGCATGATCCGGAAATGTTTTTCGGCAGAATCGCGGCAATGCAGGATATTTTCCAGTCCATCAGAAACAACAGCCTGTGTCTGACCGGTGAACGGCGCATCGGCAAGACCACTCTGCTGGAACACATTGACAAAAATATGGCGGTACCGTTTTTTTCTTTCTTCTGCAATCTCGAATCTGTGAAAGAGGCATTTTTCTTCAGCCGCATCATGCAGCATCTTGTAAACAAAGTCAGGTCAATATGGCCCGAAAGCCTTCCGGGACTCGTGCTTTTTGAAAAAGAACGGCATGAATACGACGAGATTGATTTTGAGGAAGATATTGAAAGCGTGCTTGATTTTCTGAGAAAAAACTATGCTCCCGATGCCTCTGTGATAATGTGTCTGGATGAAATTGACGCGACTCAGGAATTTGCCCCCAATATTCACCAGAGTCTGAGGAATGTGTTTCAGACCTATCACGGAATGATCCGCATGGTTGCGGCAGGAGTTTCGATCAAGCGCGGGGAATGGCGTCTGCCCACGAGTCCCTGGTATAATTTTTTCGAATTCAAAGATGTGTCGGAATTGGACAGAGAGAGCGCGGAGCGTCTGATCGCAATGCCGGTCAGAGGATTTTATTCTTACGATATCGGGGCGCTCGATTTCATTCCATATAAAAGCGATTTCAAGCCCTTTTACATTCAGATGATCTGCAAAAAAGCCATAAACAAAATCCTTGACGAAAAGCGCAGGGAAGTGACATTAGAGGATGTAAAAACCATTTACGATAACCTGATCCGCTCGGAACTGAACCGCGAATTTGAAAATTTCTGGGAAAATCTTTCCGCGGACCTGCAGAAAACGGTTATTCAGGCAATGAAAGATGAGGACAGGCCGGTTTCGCCGGCATCCGAGCGCGAGCTTATGAACAATACTTACAATCACGGGCATCGGGTCATCAAAGCGCAGAACGGGAAACTGAAATTTGCCACTATGTTCCGCGACTGGCTCAAGATCAATTATATAAGTGAGAAGTGAATATTGAAAAATTTCTCACTTTTCTCGTTCCCAAGCCCCGGCTTGGGAACGCACTTGCCGGGGAAGC
>DYRK01000552.1 GCA_020718785.1 Desulfatirhabdium butyrativorans
TGGACTCCTTCCGGTCTGCTGTTTAAAGAAGCTCTTTAATTAAATCGGATATTCCCTATAGCATTTCTGAAATTGAAAGTCAAGAGGGGAGAATGGCTGTAAATTTTCTGTCATTCCTGCTTTTGCAGGAATGACAGATGTTTTACCGGAAACAAAGCACTTCTCGGAAAGCTTATTCTCTGAGCTTTTTTGCCAGTTCCGCCACGCGGCGGCCGAGTTTCATGCCGTTTTCGCAGGCGCCGTTATCCGGTGAACCCACACAGGCTGTTCCGTAATGTCCGGTTGCAGACAAAGGATCGCCTGTAATCACCATGCCGTAGATCAAAAGACATTGGAGTATGGACATTATGGTGGTTTCTTTGCCGCCCGAAGGATCGCCTGAAGTGGCAAATGCCGCGCCGATTTTTCCCTCCATTTTTTTCCTCACGCCCACAAATTCGTCAAAGACTTTTTTCAATTGGGCAGCCATCAGTCCGAAGTAAACCGGGGATCCGGCTATTATGCCCTCCGAAGCCGTGAAGTCATCTTTTGTCACTTCCTCAGCGGTTTTCAGAACCGCAGTCATTCCTTTCACGGAATTGACGCCTTCAGCCACGGACTCCGCCAGTTTCCTCGTGTTTCCGCCTTTTGAGAAATAAAGAACCAGAATCTGCATAAAATCATCTCCTTTGATGTTTTAGTATTTCTTGCAATCCGGAGTGCAAAAATTTCATTTTTGCATAAGTGTCGGATTGGTAAGGCCTATTTATTATTGATCGAATTGACAATCGGTATTCCGCTTTGACCGACCGGAATATAGATAAAAGTGGTGTTGGGAGAACCTGCCAGCCTTTCCTGACTCTTGATGGCTTCATGCTGCAAATAATTCTGAGTCAAAGTGGAATTGATTATCCGTTGAGCTTCGGCAATGCCCTTGGCTTCTTCTATGCGTATTTCTGCCTCTTTCTTTGTAATTTCAACCATCTTTTCCTTTCTTATCAGTTCCTGATCGGCCTTCAGTTTTTCTTCCACGGCTTTTGCAACAGCTTCCGGAGGCAGAATATTGCCGATAACAACTGTTTTTATGATAAACGGAGTGTCCGTACATATTTTTGTCAATTTTTCAAAAGCTATCCGTCCGATTTCCTCACGTTTTTCCACACTGTCAAACGCGTTGTATCTGGTTACTTCGTTATAGATTTCGGAACGAAATATTTGCTGAAGATTTCTTTCATACCATTGCTCGGCTCCGTATTGCTCTACAATATCTTTTATTTTCCCTGATTTCAAAGCGACAATCAGATGCGCTTTAAAATGCAGTTTCAACTGATCTTTGCTCAGGACTTCAAAGGTTTCATCCTTTGTCAGCGGCCTCATATCAATATTTATGACAAACAGCCGCCAGCTCAGACCGGCGGATGTCTGTCCGATTTGAATATCGTAAAAGGATTTTTTACCCAAGATATACGGATTTTTATACAAATATCCTTCATGTCCGGCAGGGGTCATCGGATTTGTAAGACCGCAGCCCGATATAATCAGACCGATTATCAGAATAATAACAATAAAGAACGCTTCTGCAATATATCTTTTCGACATTATAAAAACTCCCTTGATTCCGGCTCTTATTACGTCTTTGTGCGAGAACGAAGGCTTATCTCCGATAAGGTCCGACACATAAATGTGTTACTAAACCTTAACTCCGATCTTTCTGTTCAGACTCCCTCTGGCATATCCTTCCAGATCAAGTGTTACAAACTCAAACCCGAGTGATCTGAAATGACTCACCACCCGAATTCTCAGGGCATCGTCTGCCAATTTTGCGATATCCTCTGCTTTCACTTCAATACGGGCCGTATCTCCGCAATGTCTGACTCTGAGCTGCGGATTCATTCCGATCTCACGGAGAAATATCTCTCCGGCATCTATTTGTCTCAGTTTTTCCGGGGTGACAGGACTGTAATAGGGAATGCGCGAAGCCAGACAGGGAAATGCGGCTTTGTTCCATGTAGGGAGATTCAGTTCTTTTGAAAGCATCCGTATATCGGATTTTGTCAGTCCTGCTTCCCGAAGCGGGCTTCTGACGCCCAATTCCTTTGCAGCAAGTGATCCGGGACGATAATCCTGTGAGTCATCGCAGTTTTCTCCGTCTGCGACATAAGCAAATCCCTTTTCCACGGCTATTTTGAGCATCTCGCTGTATCGCTGTTTTTTGCAGATATAGCATCTGTCCGGAGTATTATTTACAAATTCCGGGATATCCATTTCTTTCGATTCTGCGAAAATATGGGCAACGTCTATTATTTCAGCAAGATGGACAGCATCCATGCGCTCATGTCTCGGAGTAGTCTCAGACAAAGCAGTCACAGCCAGCAGATGATCTCCCAAGACATCTTTTGCTGCTTTGAGAAGCAAAGTGCTGTCTGTTCCCCCGGAAAAAGCCAGCAACACATTTCCCATTTCTTTCAGGATATCCTTCAGTTTCTGATACTTGACATTCATATCCGATAGCATAGCTTACACACCGGTCACAGACAGTCAGACCCACCCGATTGCCGAAACAAGGACTTTTACACTGTCAATGACTGTTTCGCCGGAAAGCCGGTTTAAAATATTCTCATCGTCTGTCGGCACAAACACAGCAAGAGTGACAGAATTCATCCCTAATTCTGCGGAATATCGGGCAGCCTGTTCTTTTGAGTCTTCCAGTTCTGAAAAATTGCTGAAACTTTTTACTTCAATGATGCCCCGCTTTCCGCCGCATTTCAGATGCAGATCCACACGCCCGTTGCCGGTCGGAAATTCAGGACTGATCACGCAGCGTCTGCCGACAGCATTCTGAAGCCAGAAATACAGATGAAAATGCCCGACATATCCGGCAAGATTGTCAAAGCAGGTTCGGACAAGTTCTTTTCTATGAACCGTAAAATGTTTTCTCTCATCCACGGGACCGTAAGAATAAAATCGTCTCATAATTTATTTCAAGAAATCCTCGTAGGGGCATGCCGGCGGCATGCCCTCGGTCCGCAACATTCTTAAAATGAATAGGAAATCCTGCTCCACCATGTCACTCCCGGACAAGGCATATCGTCTGCGATATTCTGATCCGGCGCGGGGTCCCGATGATCCTGATCCAAAAGATTGAAACCGCTGACCTGCAATTCCAGTCCTTTGGCAAAGAGGTCTCTGAATGTCAGCGAGACATTGAGCAGCCAGCGGGCATCAACAGGGTCACGCTGATCTTTCCTTACCAAAGTTTCGCCGACCAATATTTTCTCCTCGCTTCGCTCTCTTTCCCCCACATAATTCAGGTGGGTATCGGCAATGAGATTTTCTGTAATACCCCAAGTCAGTCCGATATTTCCGTACCACTCGGGAACCATTCCCGGATGAAAATCCTCCTGCCTCATATCCGTTCCCTGAATATCGGCATTTGCCGTATTTTTCACATCCTGCCAGGTGAAATTGAGATACGCATATTTATTTTTGTCGAAAAGAGCTTTCAACTCTGCCTCTGCGCCGTAGGACCGCATTTCTCCGATATTTCCGTATTTATAGAAACCGGTGTCCGAGCGTGAATACTGAATCAGATTTTCACTTCTGACATCAAAGAAAGTGATGCTGCCTCTGAGGATTTCGGTGAAATTATATCCCATAAGCACTTCAGCCGTAGAAATCTCCTCGGGTTTCAGATTTTCATCTCCGATCATGGGGGTATTCTGCGAATACAATTCCACAAAGGAAGGCGCACGGAAAGCAGTGCCGTAAAGGGCTTTGAACCAGAGTTTTTCCGTGGGAGCATAGACAATTCCGAAACGGGGATTTGCAGAAGAGCCGGTATCGTCGTAATGGTCATATCTCAAGCCCAGCGTGACAGAGAGATTCTTTCCCGCTTTTTCCATAGAGAAAAATTTTCGGATATCAAAGGTCGCCTGTCCGTAAAGAGCGGTCACATTTCTGTTTGCGGTTTTGCCCCAGTTTGCATCTTCAGAAATATCTTCTATGCCTCCG
>DYRK01000058.1:0-1612 GCA_020718785.1 Desulfatirhabdium butyrativorans
ACGCTGCATCCTGCTTGAATTTTGCAGCCCTTATATTATGCCGTTTCTGGGCAGAAAGCACGGTTTTCCGCAGACGGACGGATTTGGGCGTCACCTCCACCATTTCATCTTCCCGGATAAAATGCAGGGCGCGCTCAAGGGTCATGGGTTTTACCGGGGTCAGAATCACGTTTTCATCTTTGCCCGCGGCTCTGAGGTTGGTCAGTTTCTTTTCCTTGCAGGCATTCACATTGATGTCATTGTCTTTGTTATGCTCGCCGATAATCATGCCTTCGTAAACCGGTTCTCCCGGGGTAATAAAAATCTGTCCTCTCGGCTCCAGATTGAACAACGCGTAAGCCACGCCTATCCCCTGACGGTCAGAAACAATGGAACCGGTGAAGCGGGTAGGAAATTCTCCCCGACATTCTTCATAGCCTGAGAAATAGGAATTCATAATGCCTGTGCCTTTGGTGTCGGTCAGAAATTCATCCCGATATCCGATAAGAGACCGCGAAGGAATGGAGAATTCCATGCGTATCCGTCCCTTGCCGTTGTTGACTAAATTGACCATTTTGCCTTTCCGCAGGGAAAGCTTTTCCGTGACTATCCCCATGAAATTTTCGTCACAGTCAACAAAAAAATGCTCCGTAGGCTCAAGACGTTTTCCGTCTTTGTATTTATAGATTACCTCGGGACGCCCCACGCACAGCTCGAATCCCTCCCGCCTCATGGTTTCGATAAGGATAGCCATCTGGAATTCGCCTCTGCCCTTGACTAAAAGGACTTCTTTTTCATCGCTTTCTTCCACTCGGATTGCCACATTTTTCAGGGTTTCTTTGTTCAGCCGCTCGCGTATTTTGGCAGATTGGACAAAACGGCCTTCTTTTCCGCTGAAAGGCGAGTTATTGATGGTAAAGCGCATGGCAACCGTAGGTTCATCTACCCGTATGCGTTTCAGTGCTTTGGGAAATTCTTTGGTGCATATCGTATCTCCGATTTTGACATTTTCGATTCCCGAAAGTACGACTATATCTCCGGGTTCGGCAGATTCGATCTCGTGAAAACCGATTCCGCTGTAGGTTTGCAGTCTCGAAACCTTCAGAGGAATATGTTCGCCATCTTCGTTGATGCAGACCAGCGTTTCATTGTGTCTGGCTTTGCCGTTGAATATTTTTCCCACAGCAAGCCGCCCGAGATAATCGGAATAGCCCAGATCCGAAACCAGCATCTGAAAGGGAGCTTCGGGATCATAACAGGGCGGCGGAATTTCTTTCAGGATAGTATCTAAAAGAATGTGAAGATTTTCTCCTTTTTCTTCCAATGTTTTCTGAGCAATTCCGTCCCGTCCCACAGCATAAAGAAGCGGAAATTCCAATTGTTCTTCTGTGGCGTCAAGGTCTATGAAAAGATCGTATATCTCATTGAGAATTTCATCGGGACGTGCATCTTTCCGGTCAATTTTGTTGATGACTACAATGACTTTAAGATCAGCCTCAAAGGTTTTCTTCAGAACAAAGCGGGTCTGAGGAAGAGGTCCCTCGGACGCGTCCACCAGCAGCAGCGCACCGTCTGCCATACTGAGGGCCCGTTCGACTTCTCCGCCGAAATCCGCATGTCCCGGGGTGTCAAT
>DYRK01000058.1:1712-12415 GCA_020718785.1 Desulfatirhabdium butyrativorans
TACTGAGGGCCCGTTCGACTTCTCCGCCGAAATCCGCATGTCCCGGGGTGTCAATGATGTTGATTTTCACATTATTCCAGATCACGGAACAGTTTTTGGCAGCAATGGTGATCCCTCGTTCACGCTCCAGATCCATGGTATCCATGAGTCTTTCATCCACCTGCTGACCTTCCCTGAACAGACCGCTTTGTTTGAACATGGCATCCACAAGAGTAGTTTTACCGTGGTCAACATGGGCGATAATAGCAATATTTCTCAAATTTTCATTTGTTACCAATTGTTTCATTCAAAAATCCCTTATAAAAGTGAGAAGTTCGTAGGGTGGGTAGAGCGCAGCGAAACCCACCGTCTTGAAATATAGCCGAAAAGGTGGGTTACGCTGCACTTCACCCACCCTACGAACTTCTCACTTCAAAAGTTTTTGCAGACAATTTTTACAGATTCCGTCAAGACGGACTTCTACTTTTTCAATGGCTCCGGGAAAGGTGCGCTCCAGAAAAGCTGTGTCCAAATGCACGCTTTCCGGGCTGAGACATTCCATAGCGCTGCACTGTCTGCAGTAGAAATGCGGGTGATGTCTGTGATGGGCATTGGGAGCCATGCCGTATCGGAACGAGCGGTCGCCTGCGCTGATACGGTCCAGCAGTCCTTTTTCTACCAGAAGGTCTAAAATACGGTAAACCGTCACCCGGTTGATGGATGCAGTGCGGTCAATAGTATCGCTGATTTCCTGCGCGCTCAGGGGATAACTGCTGTTTCCCACAATTTCCATCACGCGGATACGGTTGGAGTTGCTCTCCAGACCCGATGCTTTGAGCAATTCTTTGTAATCACAGTGACGACACATCGTTATCCTCATCTTTCCGGTATGATCGGAACCCGGCTTTCACACGGTCAGACAGAATCGAAACAAAAAATCCTGTTCCGCTGACCATGATGATCGTTGCCCCGGATGTCAGGTTGAATGCGTAAGAAATCCAGAGACCTGCCAGCGTGAATCCCGTACTCAGCAGACCGGAGACCAGCATCATCATGGAGAGCGATTTGGAATATCTCTCCGCTATATAAGGCGGAATAGTCAGCAGAGCAATCACGAGAATCAGTCCAGCCACCCGGATCAGCATTACTACTGAGACTGCAATCATGCCGAGCAGGAGAAAATAAAGAAATCCTGCCGGCAGTCCCCGGACTCTGGCAAATTCTTCATCATAAGACATTGCCAGCAGATCATTGTAGAAATAGCCCACTGTCAGGATAATTCCGACTGTGAGTAAGAGCATGAGTCTGAGGTCCGAATCGGGAACCGTGAGAATACTGCCGAAGAGATAACTCATCAGGTCTGCATTATATCCCGGAGTCATATCCAGGAGCAGTACGCCCAAAGCCATGCCCACTGCCCAGAGTACGCCGATAACCGTGTCTGCCCGATGTTTGGCTTTCAATGTGACCGCAGCCATGATTGCAGCAATCAGGAGTGAAAATCCCAGCGTAGCCGCGAGATAAGGCAGTCCGAAGAAAAAAGCAATACCGATGCCGCCGTAAGCCGCGTGTGCGATTCCGCCTGAGATAAAGACAATCCGGTTGACGACAACCAGCGTTCCGATCACGCCGCAGATCATGCTTGCCAAAATACTGGCGCACAAGGCGTTCTGCATGAATTCGAACTGAAGAATTTCCGGCATATTACTTTTCCTCTGTGTGTCTGCGTAGTACCCGATGGGGGATATGCCCGTGAGTAATAAGTTCCACCGGGCAGCAATACATATCTGTCATCTCTTCGGTAATTTCCGCAGAGTTATGGTAGTAAAGCTGCTGATTCACACAGGCAACAGATTTGACATAATCGGAAATCACCATCAGATCATGGCTGACCATCACTATGGCGGCATTTTCATTCAGTTTCTTCAAAAGTTCGTAGAATTCGGACTGTCCTCTGGAGTCAATGCTCGCTGTAGGTTCATCCAAAAAGAGAATTTTCGGCTCATTGACCAATGCCCTGGCAATGAATACGCGCTGGCGTTGTCCACCTGAAAGCTCTCCGATTCGCCGCTCACGGAATTCTCCCATACCGAGTTGTTCTAAAATATTCTGGGCTGCTGTTCTGTCTTCTGAGGAATACCTGAAACGTCTGCCCGGTCTGAGTTTTCCCATCAGAACCACATCGGTAACCGATATTGGAAAAGTCTTGTTGATACCGATCTCCTGAGGAACGTAGCCGATACGGTATGAGGTCTCGCGGGGCGGTTTTCCGAATACCCGGATGTCTCCTTTTGCAGGAGACAGCAGCCCGAGCATCAGCTTCAGAAGCGTTGTTTTGCCGCCGCCGTTGGGTCCGATCAGGGCAACAAAGCCTTCCTCCCGGACTGTCAGATTCACGCCTTTCAGTACCGGATGACCGTTATAGGAAAATCCTACGTCTTTGACTTCTATGATTGCCGAGTCATTGTTCATTTTAAAGCTGCCTTGAATTTTTCCGCCACATCCCGCAGGTTTTTTGCCCAGTCTTCAGCCAGAGGATCGGCAAAAGCTACTTGTCCCTGAATAGCTTTGGCAATGGTTTCCGCATTTTTCACAGAAAACCGGGGCTGAACAAATACTACCCGGATACCCTCTTTCCGTGCATATCCGATCAACCGGGCGAGCTGTGCGGGTTTGGGTTCTTTTCCTTCAATTTCAATGGGTATCTGTTCCAATCCGTAAGCCTGTGCAAAATATCCCCAAGAAGGATGGAAGACCATGAAACGGGTATGATTGCCTTTTTCTGCAAAAATTCCTCTGAGTTCTGCATCTAACGCATCTGTCTCTTTAATGAACGTCTCATAGTTCGGGAGATATGCGGACTGATGCTCCGAATCTGCGGCAGTCAGCCCGTCGAGGATATTTTTTGCCTGAACTTTCACTAATGGCGGAGACAGCCATATATGCGGATCCGGGATGCCGTGATGCTCTTCATGCTTATCCGAAAAGGCTTTATGTTCGTCATCCGAATGATGATCTTTCATGGGAATTCTTTCAATGCCTTTTTCCGTATGTACAATAATCAGCCCGGGATTGGCTGCGGCAATTCTGTCCAACCATACATTTTCGAATTCCATTCCCACGGCAAAATAAATCCGGGCTTTTGCCAGTCCGGTCATCTGTGCCGGCTTGGGTTCAAAAGTATGGGCGTTTGCCCCGGGCCCGACCATGACCGACACGCTCACAAATTCTCCGCCGATTTTTTCGACAAAATATTTCTGCGGCGGAATGCTCACAAACACAGGAATGGTTTCCGATGCCGTGATTTCCGGCACACAGGCTGCACAAAACAGGCAGATTCCCGTGAATGTTCCGATAAAAAAATGTCTCATTACGATTTTCATCCTTCTTTTTCCTCCGATTTAGGGCATGTCGCCGACATGCCCCTACAAAAGCATTGTTCGACAACCGGCAATATGCAACCGAATTGCATGAATGTCAAGAGCATTGCTGAAAGAAAATCAAAGAAAATGTTTATGCAATAGGATTGCAATGCCGGGTTTCCGGGGAGGAGTGCGGAAATGAAAAAACAGAAACCCGCGGATTCTGTTTTTTCTTTTTCGCATATTGGCAAGAAGCGTGAGTCTCTGGAGCTTGACAAGGCAAGAGAGAGTATGGATGAACGGCAGAGATTTTCGGATATGTACCGGGACAAAAATTTTCCGGCATTTTTAAAAACTGAGTTTTTTGAAAAAACTCAGTTTTTCCCATTCTGCCATGTCCGAAAATATATGGCCGGGTACATAATAACCCAACTTGCTGCCTATAGCAAAGTACCTGAAATTATTAGAAGTGGTTAGTCCATCTCATTAGCAGTCATTTGACGCAAATTCATGATATCGCGTAATGGCGAGTCGCCAAACAGACGACCGTACTCGCGGCTGAATTGGGACGGGCTTTCATAGCCGACCTGAAACGCCGCGTTGGCTGCATTCAGACGCTCCGCGAGCATCAATCGCCTCGCTTCGTGCAGCCGCAGCCATTTCTGGTACTGAAGCGGACTCATGGCTGTCAAGGCTCTGAAATGATGGTGGAAGGTTGATGTACTCATATTGACCTGCCTTGCGAGGGCATCAATACGCAAGGGCTGTGCGAAGTTACCCTTCAACCAGTCAATTGCCCGCCCGATCTGATGACTCTGACTTCCAGCCGATGCCATCTGACGCAGACGCTCACCCTGATCGCCCACAAGCAGACGGTAAAAAATTTCCCGGCGGATGATCGGCAAAAGAATCGGGATATCCGCCGGTTCGGCGAGCAGGTCAATCAACCGCTGAAAGGCGGTGAGCAGCGGCAGAGTGACCTCTCCGGTCGCCATTCCTCGGCTTGATTGATGTACACGGGGCCGGGGAAGATTGCTGTCCGCCATCAGTTGTGAAATCTCACGCTGATCGAGTCTCAAAACAAGCCCCAGATAAGGCTCCTCCCGGCTCGCTTTGATAATCTGAACAACCGTGGGCAGATCCACGGATGCGATCAGAAAATGATCTTTGTCATAAATATAGGTGTCGTCTCCGAGCAGCACACGTTTTGCCCCTTGTGCGACCATGCAAATGCGCGGTTCATACATAATGCTTATCGGCTCGGTCGGTTCGTGCCGCTGATGAAGTGACAACCCCTGAACCGCTGTCACAGACAGGTCGCCTTTGTCTGTCCACCGGGCAATACTCTTTCCCAAAGCTTCGAGTGCGGCTTCCATGCCGTTATTCTCAGGTTCCTGATTAACAGACTGCTTTCGCATTGATATTCCTCCTATCCGGTAGTATCCGAATATTATCAATTCCTGCTTCGCTGTGCAACCGATTTCGGACGATCAGGCAAGAAATGAGCAGGATTGGTCTATCTGCCTTTGCTTTTTCCGGTGTATATGATCTTCGACAATGTGAGAAAAATCTGCGAAACAATTCGATCCGAAACAGACAAAGGAGCGTTCCCCCGCCTTTCAGTCGGGTATGCACCGGATGAAAATCCGAAAAAGTCGGGAACGTAAAATCAGTAACTTATGATGATTTACATGGGAGAATTAAAAATGCAGAAACGCAAATTGGGAAAAAGCGGGCTGGAAGTTTCGGCTCTCGGGCTGGGCTGTATGGGAATGAGTTTCGGCTACGGTCCGCCTGCGGATAAGCAGGAGATGATTTCTTTGATGCGGAAAGCTGTTGAACGCGGCGTCACTTTCTTTGATACCGCCGAAGTCTATGGACCCTTCACAAATGAGGAACTCGTGGGTGAGGCTCTTGCTCCTTTCCGTGGGAAGGTGGTGATTGCCACCAAGTTCGGATTCAATACCGGCGTTGATCCTACAAAGGGTGCGCCGGTTCTTAACAGCCGGCCCGAACATATCAGACAGGTCGCCGAAGCCTCGCTTAAACGGCTCAGAGTTGATGTCATTGATCTGTTCTATCAGCATCGTGTTGACCCGGATGTGCCGATTGAAGATGTGGCAGGAGCGGTGAAAGAACTCATTCGGGAAGGAAAAGTGAAGCATTTCGGTCTTTCCGAACCGGGAGTGCAGACCATCCGCCGCGCCCACGCGGTTCAGCCGGTGACTGCGGTACAAAGCGAATATTCGCTGTGGTGGAGACGCCCGGAAGCCGGATTGCTGGCAACACTCGAAGAACTCGGCATCGGTCTGGTTCCCTACAGCCCTCTGGGAAAAGGTTTCCTCACGGGAAAAATCAACGAAAACACTGCATTTGACAGTTCAGATTTCCGCAACATCGTTCCCCGCTTTACGCCGGAGGCTCGGAAGGCGAATCAGGCAATGGTCGCTCTGCTCGGCAAAATCGCAGAACGCAAAAATGCGACGCCTGCTCAAATTGCGCTTGCGTGGCTGCTGGCACAAAAGCCGTGGATTGTTCCGATTCCCGGTACCACGAAGCCGCATCGTTTAGACGAGAACATCGGAGCCGTTGCAGTCGAACTTACATCAGATGATCTCCGTGAGATTGACAGCACCGCCTCAAAAATCGCGGTGCAGGGAGATCGGTATCCCGAAAAGCTGGAGCAGATGACCGGTCGCTGAGAACCGTAATTTTGCATCATTACAAGCAAAAGGAGACCATTATGAAAGCCATAGCTATAAACGGAAGCTTGCTGTGGAGTTACATTAGCTGTGTAGATGTGAAAGAGGAATAAACATGAATAAAAATAAACTCTTGAGTATAAAACAACCAAAGCTGTTCACTTCGTTCCTGCTTGCCGCCTGCATTTTTATGTCAGCGTGTTCGATGGTTCAGCCAAACGGCAAGCCCGCGCCGCTCATCATTCAGGAGCAAGGCAGTTTTGCAGTCGGCGGAAAGGTGGTCACTGCCCCCGGCACTTTCGATCCTGTCAGAATGTCTCCTGAAGGACAGACATTTCATGGGGATCACGCGTATGTGTTTTACCAGATTCCGGAGAACGCTCGTAAATTACCTCTTGCACTCTGGCATGGCTACGGGCAGTTTTCAAAGACTTGGGAAACAACACCGGACGGACGCGAGGGCTATCAAAACATTTTCCTTCGACGTGGTTTCGGGGTTTATGTGATTGACCAGCCTCGCCGCGGCAATGCAGGACGCAGCACTCAGCCGAGTACTTTAACACCGGTGGCAGATGAGCAAAAATGGTTCAACATTTTCCGCATCGGAATCTGGCCCGATTTCTTCCCTGACGTGCAGTTTTCCCTCAACCCGGATGCTTTGGAGCAATACTTCCGCCAGATGACACCTGACACGGGGGCTATTGATATGGGAGTTAATTCGGATGCTGTTGCGGCACTGTTCAACAAGATAGGACAGGGAATTCTTGTCACCCATTCCCACAGCGGCGGCATGGGCTGGGACACTGTAATCAAAAGCCAAAATATACGCGCTGTTGTTTCCTATGAACCGGGCAGTAATTTCATTTTCCCGGAAGGTGAAGTGCCGCCGCCGAAAGTCAGTTCCGGCGGTAAGCTTGAGGCGGTCGGCGTACCTCTGCCGGATTTCATGAAGCTCACAAAGATTCCGATCATCATCTTCTACGGCGACAATATTCCGGAGCAGCCTTCGGCAAACCCGGGTCAGGACCAGTGGCGACCGTCTTCTACTCCCATACCGGCAACACCCGTGAAATTGCCAATCAGATTCACAAGAGCGTGGGCGGAGATATTTTTGAAATTCAGGCAGTAAAGGTGTATCCTGATGATTATGAAGAACTTAAAAAACAGGCAAAGGAAGAATTGGCTTCCGAATACAAACCGGCATTGAAAACAAAGATTGAGAATATTCGGTCTTATGATTTGATTTTCATCGGTTATCCTATCTGGTGGGGTACGTTTCCCGCTCCGGTCAGAACTTTTTTGTCGGAATACGATTTTTCGGGAAAAACCGTTGCACCGTTTTGCACACACCTCGGAAGCGGTCTGGGGCGAAGCGTTGCGGATATCTCAGAACTTTGCCCGAAATCAAGCATTCCGGATGGTCTTGCCGTTTGGGGAAAAGATGCAAAAACTGCACAAAATGAGGTATCTGAGTGGTTGCAAAAAATTAAAATCACGAAATGAGAAAGTCGGATTAACAAGCAAAATACGGGAGTTCTGTAGTCCGAGTGATGAATCACGTTCATGTCATTGTTCTTTCCACCGTCACAATTTGCGCTTTTCAAATTTTCTGTAAAACGCCGAAAACTTAAAACAGATGCAGACCGTTTTGCCGATAAAAAACGACTTGCGTCTGTTTTAAGCCTGGGCGTTTTACAAAAGCGCAGATTATGCCGGTGGTCAGTATATAAAGTCAGCATGTCGAATTTCATTCATCACTCGGTCTTCACCGCCTCCCGCTTTCGCGTGAATGACAGCGCAATATGATAATCGCCTCCTCGAAACGATCATTCAATGCCCGGAGCAAAGCCGTCTTCTCCTTCCGGATCCCTATGATATCCCGACGCGTTGTAAAGCTGAATCGCCCGCAGCAGTTCTTCCAGATCAATGCGCCGATTCCGGGGATTGAAATCCGAGTCATGCGGTTCGCAATCTTCCGAATGTACTGTTTCCAAGGCGTAGCCGTCTTCTGTCTGAGAATCGCCGCAGGCGTAGAATCCGTTCGCATAGATTTGAATGACTCGCAGCAATTCCCCAAGTCCGATAACATAATCCGGGGGATTGTAATCCGCGCTGTGAAAATCGTCTGAGGGTTCTTCCGGATCCGGAGCCGATTCCACAGTAACGCTGACAAATGCCTTGCCGGTTTTCAGCCCGTCACTGACGCGGTACATAAAGCGGTCTGTGCCTACAAAGCCTTTGTTCGGAGTATAAGTGATTGTAATACTGTCTGTAGTTGCAGTTCCGTTTGCCGGTTTATCCACATTTTTTATCGTCAGCAAATCGCCTTCGGAGTCGCTGTCATTGGACAGTACCGCAATGACTATATCGGCATTTTGAAGCGTGACAGTTTCATCATCCTTTATCTCCGGCGGCGTATCCGGCAATACATTAACTGTTGCGGACGCGGCAGATGTCTCAGTTCCGTCGCTCACGGTGTAGGTAAAACTGTCTGTTCCGGTAAAGTCTTTTTCAGGAGTGTAAACAATGCTCATGCCCTTGTTTTTTAACGTGCCATGCGCTGCTTCGGAAACCTCGGCAATGCTCAGTCTGTCATTGTTTGCGTCTTTGTCATTAGCCAGCACGTCTACAGTGACAGTCCGTTCATAAGTGATCACGGCATCATCCGAAGCTGCCGGCGGATAGTTCTGTCCGTCATACTCAAACGCGCCGATATCGCATTTTCCTCTGCGTCCCACGCCCCGCTGATCCTCAGTTACAGAATTACCTTCCGTATCACTGCAATCTCCGGCAGCATTGACCGCCGGGCTGTTGACCTGAACCGCATGAGTCAAATTATATCCTCGGTTGTCTTGCAACGGAATCAGCAGCGGGTCTGTGTCGAGAATATCTTTTTCCTGAAAACCCTCTGCGCCGCTGTCGTTTCCGATCAGATTGATACCGAGATCAGATACGGCTCCGATAATATCGGGTCCTTCAATACTTGCCGTATTCTGGGCAATAAGCGCATTTTTCAACTCACATACCGCGCCGGCTGAAAAGCGGTTGAAAATGCCTCCGCCCCGTTTTGCCTGATTATCGGCAATCGTGCTGAAAACTGTTCTCAGACTTCCCTCGTTACAGATTCCTCCGCCCAAAGAAGCAGTATTGCCGCTGATTGTGCTGTTGATCACTGTCAGCAGACCGCTGTTGAAAATAGCTCCGCCGTTGGCAGCGTTATTGTCGGTCAGCGTGCTGTTGCGTAGTGTCAGTATCCCTTCATTCAGAATAGCTCCGCCGCTCAGTCCCGGATAAAGCGGCAGTCCGCCGATCTGCTCATAAATCCAGTCCGTAAACTGGGAGATACGTGTGTAAATGCCGTAATATCGCTGATCGGAGCAGAATTCTCCATGACTCGAAATTCCAGTCTGAAGCATGTCATTATTGATATCCGATACTAAGGGAACCATCAAAGGACTGCCGCTGATGCAGACCTCTTCTTCGTCATAACCTGCGATCAGCATGTTTTCGGTGATAGCATCACTTCCCCATATCTCTTCACAAACCTGACTTGCGGTTTCGGCAGAAACAATGGGTGCAGAAAGCTCCATGAGAGTTTCCGAATAATTTTCACCATTATATCGGGTAGCTGTCCATCCTATTGCCATAGTATCAGTTCCCGGTTCAGCCATTCCCGACGGTTCTTTGTGCGGAATAAGGTCTGTGAACTCCTGTGCCGATGATTGTGACAGGCGGATCAGGGCAATATCCGAATCCGGAGTCCGGGGATCGTAATCCGGATGAATGACAATCTCTCTTACACTGATACGCTCTCCGCTCTCGGCGGTCAGATCATTCACGCCGATAACTGCTTCTACAGTATCCGGACTTTCATTTTCAACACAATGGGCAGCAGTCAGAATCCATCGGGGATGAATGAGTGTTCCGCCGCAAAATATGCCGCTGTATGTCTCTTCTCCTTTATGTACCAAAGCAGTCATCCATAGCCGATTATCGTTTTCCTGCTCACTCCGGTCGAAGAAATCCTCTATGTTCCAGCCTATATCATATCCGGTGAAAACAGAGTTCCAGTTGAAGAAATCCTCGATGTTCCAGCCTGTATCATCTTGAGTGACAGTCAGACTTTTTTTCCGAATCGTGATATTCTCAAGTGTTACTTCCGCGCCTTTGTCTATAGAAAAAAACCGGTCGGTTCCGTTGCTTTGGAGAACGGTTCCGGTTTGACGGTCTCCGATAATATTTACGGATTCTGTGATATTCAAGGCCCCGCTTATGCCCAGCGTATAAGTTCCGGCTGGCAGGATAATCGTATCCCGGAAACCGCATTCGGGCGAACCGTCCACGGACTGATTGCTATTGGCTGCCAGAACAGCTTCTCTCAGCGAAATCTCTCCGTCAGTTATCATAGTATCGTCTGCGGTCGTGACTGTGACCGCCTCACCTGCTTTTTTCACTGTTACTATTACTTCTGCCTGAGCAGAGCCATCGCTGCGGTCGCTGACCGTGTAAGTAAAATTATCTTCTCCGATAAACCCCGGTTTCGGAGTGTAAGTAACGGTAGTATCATCATGCCGGACCGTACCCTGTTCCGGGTCCGATACCGAGATAATCGTCAGAATGTCTTCATCCGGGTCCCAGTCATTCGCAAGCACCGGAATAA
>DYRK01000058.1:12515-17285 GCA_020718785.1 Desulfatirhabdium butyrativorans
ATAATCGTCAGAATGTCTTCATCCGGGTCCCAGTCATTCGCAAGCACCGGAATAATCAGCGGTTCATCCCATCCGATAGTAACAATGTCATTGTTTGCAACAGGTTCCGCAGACGCGAAGCGGATTTCAAGACCCCATGATATCAGAGTGCCTTTATCCCATTTTTTGTTGTCAACGATCTTTAGCATCCATTTGCCTTCGGTCGGCTCTCCGTCAAATGCAACTAAAGCCTCTGTAGGCCGGAAAGTGCCGGTAAACGGCGGTTTGGCTTCGGTGATAGAAGCATAAGCTTCGTCATTGAACAGGGTGTCGGTAAAATCTTCTCCTGTACCGGAAAGGTATTCGAACAGATGAATTTCCGTGCCGGAAGGAGATATGAGATATGCGCTGAGGTCCGATATGCAGGGATGAGTCAGAGTCAGACTCACATTTACGTCTGTCACGGCTACCTTTCTGCTGATTTCAATAGACGATATGAGTCCTTTGGCATTGTTATCAGGGACAGGAATATCAATATCTCCGCTCTGAACCGTTATTACAGGCTTTTCCGTGATTTTGACTTCTGTTTCGGCAATTGCCGGAGTGCCTCCGGATAGGGCATGACTCAGCACATTGCTCAGTTTCAAGGGCGGAGCAAATCCGCTGATCGGGGGGAAGATATCTTCATCCACCGTAACATCATATTGAATTTCAATCTTTTCCTCATTCATATAGTCAAAGCACAGTATCAGCCCGTCTTCGATGTCCGCATGGTTACAGGCGTACTGGACCCCGCTGATTCCGTCCGGGTTTTCAATACCGACTGTGGCAGGATAAGAAGTATCGCTGCTTTCAAAATTACCGTAGGCAAAAATGACCTCATACGCGTCTTCTTTGCTGCTTACAGAACGTCTCATCAATATCTCAAAATTAAATCGCTCATCTGTGCTGCCTGCCGGTGCGGGTTCCACGCCGTCATATTCGATAATCATCATGCCGTTTTCTTCGGCAAGACGGAGTCCCCTGCCCGCAGCTTTGTCATACACTATTTCCAAATCCCGCCAAAAAGGGGCAATAAGTCCGTTGGGCAAAGCAGGATGAGGAATATAAGTATTGACATTCGGAGATGTTCCGAGTTCCCGATTCGGCAAACCCATGCCGTTATCAGTGAAATAAAGCCCCTCTGGATATTGTCTCCCGAAAAAAGAGACGGGTTCCGAGCTGTGAGACGAAGATATGAGATCGTCAAACCGGAAAACGACATCATCACCGCTGATGCCCGGCATGGCTTCAATCTCCTGATCTTCAAGATGAACATAACCGCCCCAGGGAGTGTCGCAGAGCGGATTCTCCCGATTGCTCGTCATTTTATAGCGGCTGCCTAATTGCAGATTCCAGACCAGCTGATTGCCTTTGATAATATCCGGTTCAATCGTAGCCGAACCCGGAACATAAGTCATACCCTCCGGCAGCGTATTGACAAGCGTATAGTCTGTGCCGCGGTATTGAACCGGATCCGGCTCAACCTGCACGGTAAACGTCACTTTATCTCCGGGATAAACAGTCGTTGTGCCGGAGACATTCGACTCAATAGTCACGTCATTTCCGATACGCGTGAGCGTCAGCGGTATGGAAGCAATACTATCCGGAGATGAAGGAGCAGTTCCGATTTCCAACCAGCCGAATTTTTTCCTGTTTGTCTCGAATTCCGGAATATCCCATGAAAAAATGACATCAAAAGACTCGCCGAGAGACACAGCCTGCGGTGCAGTAACCGCAATTGTGCTTTCCTCCTGTTTTCCGTCAATACGGGTGATTGCCAGCCTGAAGGTATCTGCAACCGCGCCGGAGCCTTTCCAGTTCTGAATCAGTATCCAGTATGTTCCGCTTTCCAGCGATTTGCCGACATCTGGAAAGGTACAGATTTCGTTCCAGAAACTCCCGGTACTCTGGCCGCGCTCTTCTTCCGGGTCCGGCAGACCGTTTCCGTTGTCGTCAATCCCTATATACAGGTCTATATCCGGAGCCTGAGATTCCGCAGTCTCGACAATCAGCCGCTTAGTCGTTGCAGGCACATCCAGCAGGCAGATAAAAATGCCGTCATTCAGATCATCATAGACTTTGTCGTTGACTGTATCCTGCGGCACAGAAGCCTCGATATATTCGGGTTCTCCCGCATACAGGCGGGCTGTCAGATGACTCGTTCCCACGGTTTTCAACCCTTCAAGAATATAAGTCCCCTGATTCCTGCGGGTCTCGATATCTACGGACTGAACCGGAACAATAGCGGAAATCGGACGGATTGCCACAGGAAAATGACTTATGGGAATATCTTCTGCTTGAGGAATAAACTGAATTTCACGGAATATCCACTTATTCGGAGTCATAAGCCTGACATCTGCCGTGACGGTGAGGCTCAGAGGTTCATCGGGTTCGAGGATGAATGACTCGGGTTCGACGCTCAGAATACCTCCCGTGACCGCCGCAGTCCATCTGACCGGCACATCCAGCGTGCTTTTCAGTGTGCGGGACCAGCGGCATTCTCCGAGACACTGGGTATTTACCATCCCGGGCAGATTCAATGCTGACGGGTCTCCGCCTTTTTCAGGATTCGCTGATGCAAACTGCTCCGATGTCTCATCCATGACAAAGCCGGCGCGTGCCGCACGGCTCACGTCTGCACGCCCCGATCCTGCATCAAAAGGACTTGCAATAGTGTCCCCGTTTTGTCCCCGTGCATTCTGATTTTGACTCAGGGCTGTAGTCATGAGGGCAGACTGAATCTGAGAAGGCGTCCAATCCGGATGCAGTGATCTGAGCAAAGCTGCCAGTCCTGCCATAATCGGCGAAGACATGGATGTTCCCTGAGCTATGAGAAAAAGTTCGCCCTGCTGACCGAATCGTCCGATTTCTCCGTTGACTTCATCCACATATTCCGGGGAAGTTCCAGCCAGAATATGAATACCGGGCGCGGTGAGATCAGGCTTGATAATACTGAGACTTTCCTTGATGACGTCTGTATAATCGTCATTGAAGCGGCTGAAACTGTCAGGTCCCCGTGAACTGAAGCCGGTAACCGTATCTGCCGGAATCCGGGCATCCGGAGCAAAGACCGGTTCTCCCTGAGTAAAACGGACAGGCAGAAAATGACGGCTGTGCGAATCGCCTGTCTGAGAGTCTTTGAGCAATGATTTAAGTTCAAGCCCTGTCTCGTTCAGCACAAACATCATGGGAATCGGAGAAGGATAGGTATAGACATCGTAACTTTCCTCATCTCCGTAAAAAATTACTGCACCCGCGCCTCCGTCCTGAACAAAATTGCCTTTTGCCCATGTCGGAACTCCCTGACTCCGCGCACACAGCACTGCATCCGTGGAGCGGAATGTTCCGGTAGGAAAAGGATTGAGACATTGTCCCGAACTGTCTCCGTTGCTGTCTCGGATACCTTCGGCATCCACGAGATTGAAATTGCCTATACCTTTTGTCGGACTTGCCCCGTAAAAAGTGAGAAGTGAAGAATGAGAACTGTCTTGGATGCTCAGTTCCGAGAGATACATCCGGTTGCCGTAACTTGCGCCCGCTGACATTACCCAGGGAGCGTTTGCAGGAGAAGCAATCGTACTCTCTCCGGGTCCCTCATTTCCTGCGGAAACGACTACAAAAACCCCGGCTTCACGGGCAGCCATAAATGCCTGAGCCGTAGGGTCCGACCAGGGAGACATATCAAAACTGCTTCCGATGGAATAGTTGATTACGTCCACGCCGTCGGCAACAGCCTTGTCAATGGCAGCCAAAGAGTCGGATGCAGTGCCGCCGCCCGGTCCCATGACTTTATAGCAGGCAATATGTGCGCGGGGAGCTATTCCCGAAATCATACCTCGGTCAATACCGTAAATTTTTGCCGGGACATTTTCATTTCCCCCGGCGGTGGACGCGGTGTGGGTTCCGTGCCCGTTGTCATCGCGGCCTGAGTAAAACAATCCGTCGTAAATACCCTCTCTCAGGCTGACATATCCTTTGAGAAAATATTGAATGCCGATCAGTTTGTTGTTGCAGGAATATCCTTTTGTTCCGTCCGCGGGGGGCGTACATTTGCCGCCCCATTTTGCCGAAGGCTCCGGATAAGTTCCGTCATCGGTAAAAGAAGGATGCTCGGGCCAGACCCCGGTATCTATTACTCCTATGATAATGCCTTCTCCTTTTGTGCCGGGAAGTCCGCCTGTGCCGGTTCCATCCCATACGGCCACGGCGTTGAGATATGCAGGAGAGACATTCGTCATCAACTGCCGGGGTTCATCTTTCTGGACAGACATCACTTCGGGAAGCAGGGCGATATCTTTGGCTTCTTCACGCGTCAGACGCATTGACATGCCGTTATACACCACGTCGTAAGTGTAAACCGGTTCTATCGGACGGCCCGCAGCCCGGCTTATCGAATCTCTCACTCGGACACGCGTATCCGAGAGATAGCTTAGGTAAGCCCTGCTTTCCGAAGAGCGGACATCAAAACGCTTTTTTGCAGTACGTGAAGGGCGGGTCGGAAGCAGATTTCCGATGCCGCCGCCGTACACAGCCGACGGCGGATCTGCCAGCCGGATTATATACAGATCGCTTTCATCCGTTTCTTCTTTTGCGAAAGCAGGCTGAAATCCCTCGATAGAATAAACGAATATTAAAAGTATCACTAAAAAATTCAGACGATTTTTTCTCATGCTCGTTTTCCTTTCTCATAAGCTGCGTGGTTATGGCAGAGGGTCAGACAGAAATGTCTGACCTGCCGAATGTTGTAAG
>DYRK01000553.1 GCA_020718785.1 Desulfatirhabdium butyrativorans
GCGTCCCTGTTTTATGGCTTTTTTCAAATCTTTTTTAAACTGGGAAGTCGGTCGGACAGAAAGCATCAATCCTCCAAATCTTCAAGCAATTCTCTTAGATCGGCATATTTTTTTCCTTTTCCTTCACGGGCATCTTCCATTGCACGGACAGTTGTTTCATTGGGAATACGGACTTCAAAAGGCAAGCCTCTGTGCGCGATAATTTGACGATAAAATATTTCATAGGCAGAAGCCAACGGAATTCCCAATTCCTGTAGAATAGCCTCGGCTTTTTCTTTTATTTCCGTTTTGATTTGGATGCTTGTCTGTTCCATAGTCTTATTCTCCATATCATTTGTATCAAATTTCGGATCAGGGGGCATGATGCCCCCTGAATTTGATGTGCTACCGTTTCTGCTGCCGTGTTCTTGCCGTGTAGAGAATGTTGACCTTTATATCCCGGATATTTGCCAGCGTGGTGCCGCTGACCGGAATCAGCAGACGCCAATCCGTTGAGGCAACAGGACGCTCCCGGAATGCCTCATTCTTGAAGACAAAATCAGGAATGTCCGTATTTGTTGTTCCAAGCTTGGCAGTCACTTTCTGCTTGATATACGGCAGAACATTCCAGCCGAACCCCCTGCCCCCCGGAATATAGCTGAAGGTGTATGCCGGATTGGAAAAGACAAGATAATCCAGTTGGGAACGGGTTACCGAGTCTGTAAAACTGTTTTGTGTTCTCACAAAACCTGAACCGCCGTACCAAAGAAACACCTGCATCTGCTGCGGGTCTGTAGAAATTCTGTCGCCCTCGATACTGACCTGAACCCAGTCAATCTTGCTGTCCCAGAGTCCGGTCTGGAAGATCGGCGTTGCAGAAGCCTGATGCGTCTTGCCTTCGCTGTCCTGAAGCGTTTCACTTCCGGTATTATCGTCCTTGATGTCAAACTTCACAGTGGAGAAGGGTATTGACAGATAATCATTATTATCCACCTTCACGATGTTTTCAGCATCAGCCGCCGATTCGGCGAGATATGCCTGAAACTGCTCCACGGCTGATTTCACATTCCCGTTCACATCTGTTTTCTCGAAAGTCATTCCGAGATGATCTTTGCGGAGGGAATAGCTCCAGTAGTAATACGCGGCAGCCGGAAGACTCATCTTTGTCGTGTCATAAGTCCTCATATTATCCACGAGAGATTTGAGTTTCTCCGCCGTACGCGCCGTCAGAATATCCTGAATGACGCTGCCGAGTTCCGATTTCCCCACGGGCCATTTGTATTCCAGCGATTTTGCCAGAAACCAGACCCATATCTGAGCAATACGGAAGCTGTCTTCAGCCTTGAGAGCGGCATTCGTCACTTCAATGCGATAGGTGGGGTCTGCGAAAGAGCGGCGGGTCAGGCGGTCCAATGCCCTGTCCCGGCGCATCACTTTATTCTCGATTTCATTGTAAAGCTGCGCCAGACGTTTCATTTCCTGCCCGCATCGAAGCTCCGCATCATACATATCAATCTCAAGGGTACGCAGTTCAAGAAACCATGTCTTGATCTGAGACGACGAGTTGATAGCTTCGGCTTCCTGACTGAGATACTCGAATTTTGCCTGCTGCTCGTATTGCAGTTTGGTGATTGCCGCCTGTTTCTGCCCCATTTTCCGATACATTTCAGCCTGAATATATCCGTTGGCAGCGCTCGCCGCGCCGGAAAACAAGCCGCCCAAGAATCGAGGACTTTCACGTTTCTTGAACAGGTCCGCCAGCAAAGAACCTATCCCTCCGACAATACCTCCGGAAATCGCCGCATTTGCCTGAATTGCAGCTATTTCTTGTTCCAACTGCGCGATTTGTGCGCCTGTCTCATAGATGATTCGGATCCGCTTATCCGAGACAATTTTCAACTGCGCCACCCGATCCTGCTCAATTTCAATCCGGGTCTGCACATTCTCCATCTGGCGTTTCACGCGCTGAATAGCGTTGAGCGCAATCTCGATATTGGTCTTCTGCTGAGTGAGCAAACCGCCGCCGTCCAGAGGATTATCCAGATTCGGTTTGAAGGAATTTTTCGGATCGGGCCCGCAAATGGAAATCAGTTGCTGGTCATATTCGTCTTCGATGCGGTCAAATTCGGAAAGATAAGTCGAAGCCTTCAACTCGAAATTTTTACGGGTGTTTTTCGCCGCCTCGTCGTCGGTGAAAGAACTCCCCAGCGCGCCGATGGGGTTGATTTCGCTTGCCAGCAACTGATTTTTCAGCCAGTTGAAGGTATAAAGCGTCCGGTCTGTGCTGGTCGGTTCGACGCTTCGGATAAACAGCACATCCTTGTCAAACCCCAGCGGATTCAGTCTTTCATTGACAGCCGATTCCCTGAGCTGTCCCAACTGCGTAACCGCATCCCGTAATGCCAGAAATGACTCGGCAAGTCCCGGATATTTGGTTTCGTGATTATCCGGCAGGCCGGAGGGAAAAAACATGCTGATGATGACGCCTTCTTCCATTGCGAGTTGTTGAACATAATCTTCAATCAGTTTTGTAGCTTTATCCCGCTCCAGTTTCATCACCAGCCGCCATGCCACTTCATGCACCACGCGGGCCCGCTGGGATAAAGCTCTGACCATTGCCGCCACATCCTTGTAGCCTTCGTAAACCGTAGGCGGCCAGTCTGCATCAGCCGGAAGCCCGGAAGGTCTGCTTGTGTCTTTGAATGCAGAATTGTTCCGATAATCCAAACTTCTTGCAGATGCAAATTCTGTCAGATATGCCCGCTGAATCGGACTGGCAAACAAATCTAACCAGACTTTGCTTGCCTCGTTAAAATATTTCCATGCGCCGTCTTTATTCTGATCATCAAAAGCATCCATAGACAGACTCCAGCCTAATTTTTCCAACTCATCATTGATGACCGTTCCGGAAGAGCGCAGTTCTTCAAAAAATCGTACACAGAAAGCCCGTTCCAAAGCCAGATTTCCCTGCATGAGCAATGCCACGCTCTGATAATACGGAATATCCAGAAGCAGATACCGGAGGTCAACCGATGCGGCGGCATCTATGGGATATTTCAGGTAGGGATTCATGTTAAAGGCAATAAAAAGATATTGCATGGCATGGTTTGCGGTTTCCTCGTCAAACAAGGCGTCCGCGTCATAAATCTTTCCGTCAATCGTGACCTGTCCTATTCCGCCGGAATTCATAATATGATTGGTGAACCAGTCAAATCCGAGGTAGATGGATTCCGGATTTTTGGGGTCGCTGTTCTGGTAATAACTGTTGAAAAGGGTCTGAATGTTTTTCAGATATTGATAGCCCTGAGATGCAAGGCTTTCGGCGGCGTTTTTCGGCTCATCCGGAAGCCCTGCGGCCATAGGATTCACCCAGCCCAAAGTCGCGGGAGTGGGCCAGCCGATTGCAGACTGCGCCAGATAATGCGTTCCGTCTTTCGGGGAATTCGGCGGAATATCCGAATTTCCGCTGAAAACAGTGCAGGCATTTGTGTTAGAAGCATTTTTGTATGCCCCTTGCAGGAAAATCACATCCTCCAATTCCTGTGCAGGAGCCGCAGATGCCATCATCATAAAGACAAGCATCATGGCAGAGATGATCCGAAAACGATAATTTCTTTGCATAATTTACTCCTTTCAATGGGGATTTGAACCGCAGATTTGCACTGATTACTCGGATTACACAGATTTCACCCTGTCTTTGTTTATCCTGACGATTATCAAAAATTGCATGGATTGCAAAGAGTTAATCTGTGTAATCGGTATAATCCATGATAATCTGCGGTTCAAACCCGTGGTCAAAAAACCAAAACAAATTTCCCTGTAAGCGTAACGGGAAGATCACCTCCCTGATTGTCCTTGAATCCGGAAACAGTTTCCGTGTAAGTGCCGGTCAGCACGCGTTTCGTGAGGTCTGCAAATTCACCGTCAAATACAATTTTTCGGGTCAGATCACTATCCGGGGACAAATTGGAACCGGATGTAGTGAACTGTACTTC